>CAZQQK010000058.1:0-10044 GCA_964595445.1 uncultured Phascolarctobacterium sp. | reverse complement strand
ATTACATTACCATACCACCGTCAACATGTAAAGTCTGTCCGGTAATATAATTGGCATCGTCACTCACAAGGAAGACGACTGCCTTGGCAATATCAGTAGTTTCACCCAATCTATTTAAGGGTATAGATGTCAGCATACCTTCAACAACTTTATCGGAAAGCACACTGGTCATATCAGTTTTTATAAATCCTGGAGCAACAGCATTCACAGTAATACCGCGAGCAGCTACTTCCTTAGCCACAGCTTTAGTAAAGCCTATTACACCAGCCTTAGCAGCAGAATAATTAGCCTGCCCTGCATTTCCCATAAGACCAACAACAGAACTTATACTAACAATTTTTCCTGCCTTTTGCTTCATCATATATTTTACTGCAGCCTTAGTACAATTAAATACACCTTTGAGATTAGTTGTAAGAACTGCATCCCAATCTTCTTCTTTCATACGCATTAAAAGTCCATCACGAGTAATACCGGCATTATTAACAAGTATATCAATACGCCCAAATTCTTTAACAACAGTATCTATCATAGCAGTAGCAGCTTCATTGGAAGAAATATCTGCCTGAACAACAAAGGCTTTTCTGCCCATAGCTTCAATTTCAGCAGCTACTTCTTTAGCTGCTGCTTCACTTCCTGCATAATTAACAACCACATCAGCGCCTTCAGCAGCCAATGCCAGCGCAATAGCACGACCTATACCGCGAGATGCACCTGTTACCAAAGCTTTTTTACCTTCAAGTTTCATAATCCTTCTCCTAAAAACTTATTTTCCTAATGCTGTTAAAGTTTTTTCCAAGCTTGCCTGATCTTCAACATTCAATGCAGGCACTCCCTTAGCAATTTTCTTAGTAAAACCTGTCAAAACTTTACCAGGACCAACTTCAACAAAAGTATCTACACCGCCAGCAACCATATTACGTACACTGGTCTCCCATAAAACAGGCATTGCTGCTTGTTTAACAAGCAATTTCTTTATTTCAGCACCACTTACTACTTCATTAGCAGTTACGTTAGCAACTACAGGTATAACAATATCCTTTATTTCCATAGGAGCCAAAACCTCTGCCAAACGTTCAGCAGCAGGCTGCATCAATGTACTATGGAAAGGAGCACTTACGGGAAGCAATACAGCACGTTTAGCCCCAGCAGATTTCAAAGCATCAATAGCTTTATTTACAGCATTAACTGCACCAGCAATTACAACCTGTCCTGGGCAGTTAAAGTTTACAGCCTGAACAGCTTCGCCGCTTTCAGCCTCTACGCTGCGACAAATTTCTACAATCTTATCACTATCTAGACCAAGTACTGCTGCCATACTGCCTTCACCTACAGGAACAGCCTCCTGCATAAATTGACCGCGTCTGTTTACAGCACGTACAGCATCAGAAAATTTCATAGCTCCTGTGTTAACAAGAGCACTATATTCACCCAAACTATGTCCTGCTGCAATATCACAGCTTACTCCATGCTCTTTCAGTACAGCTGCACAAGCAGTGCTTGCTGTAAGAATAGCAGGCTGAGTATTAAATGTAAGACGCAACTGTTCTTCCGGTCCCTCAAAACACATTTTGCTTATAGAAAATCCTAAAGCATCATCTGCTTCTTCAAAAATTTGTCTTACAACAGCGTATTCATCATAGAAAGCCTTGCACATGCCAACAGTTTGAGAACCTTGTCCAGGAAAAACAAACGCAATTTTACTCACTTTACAATCATCCTTTCTTATTTACTCCATTTAAGAACAATAGCAGCCCATGTCAGACCTGCTCCAAATCCGTCCAAAATAATATTATCGCCTTTTTTCAAAGCACCAGCTTTCTGAGCTTCACATAAAGCAATAGGAATTGATGCTGCTGATGTATTAGCATATTTATCAACATTTACCCAAACTTTATCCATAGGCATCTTTAAACGCTTAGCAGCAGAAGTTATAATGCGATAATTTGCCTGATGCGGGAAAAGCATATCCAATTCTTCAGGCTTCATATTTGCTTTTGCAAGAGCACGTTTAGCAGTCTTGCCCATAATTTGAATTGCAAACTTAAATACTTCCTGTCCATTCATATGAATAGTATGATCTTTAGCGGCAACAGTTTCTTCACTGGCAGGGTTACGACTTCCACCTGCCGGCTGCATCAAATACTGCCCTCCGTTGCCGTCTGCTCCCATATCAATACCAAGTACACCATAGCCTGCTTCAACTTCACCTACTACAGCAGCCCCAGCACCATCACCAAAAAGAACACAAGTATTACGGTCTGTCCAATTCATAATCCGGCTCAAAGTTTCAGCACCAATAATCAATATCTTATTATAGAGTCCACTTTTCACCATTTGGCTTGCCACCGCTAAACTGTAAACAAATCCACTGCAGCCTGCTGCCAAATCAAAAGCAGCGGCATTCTTTGCTCCAAGACGTGCTTGCACAAGACAAGCAGTAGAAGGGAAAGTATAATCACTGGAAGCAGTACCTACAATTACAAGATCAAGCTCTTCTGGCGATACATCAGCATCTTTTAACGCTTCTACAGCTGCATTATATGCCAAATCAGATGTTGCCTCATCAGGAGCAGCAATATGGCGCTGCTTAATACCAGTGCGGTCAGTAATCCACTCATCACTGGTTTCTACAATTTTTTCCATATCTGTATTTGTAATAATTTTTTCAGGAACGTAATGTCCAACACCTAAAATACCAACTGCTCTTATCATTTATCTATTTCCTCATTTCTTTATTTGCGCTTCAGCAATTTTTTCTTTAATAATGCTCACTACATCCTGTTCGGCAAAATCTGCAGCAACACGAATAGCATTAGTTATCGCTTTTGCCTTAGAACTGCCATGGCAAATAATTATAGGAGCACGAACGCCTAAAAGCAAAGCACCTCCATATTCCGCAGGATCCAAACGTTTTTTCAGACCTTTAAGTGCTGGTTTTATAAGCACACCACCAATTTTTGCCAGCAACCCACCATTTATAATTGCATCTTTAATTAAAGTCATAATTGCTTTCGCAAGACCTTCCCCAAACTTCAAAACAATGTTACCAACAAAACCATCACAAACAACCACATCTACAGTACCTTTGTTAATGTCACGCCCTTCAACATTGCCAATAAATTTTATCGTTTGAAGCTGTTTTAAAAGTGGATAGGTTGCCAACGCCTGCTCATTACCCTTAGTTTCTTCTTCACCAATGTTCAAAAGTCCTACCTTAGGTGCAGAAATTTTTAGAATTTTTTCTGCATAAACAGTTCCCATAACAGCACTTTGTACCAAATGCTCAGGTTTTGCATCCACTTTAGCACCACTGTCCAATACAACCGTAGTACCTTTTAAGCTTGGTATGGGAGTTGCTATTGCAGGTCTCTCAACACCTTTAATACGTCCTACACAAAAAAGTGCAGAAGCAACCGCAGCACCAGTGCTGCCGGAAGATACCAATGCATCACATTCTTTATTTCGCAATAACTTTGCAGCAACTACAATAGATGCATCTTTTTTAGATTTCACGGCAATAGCAGGATGCTCATTCATTGCAATAACTTCTCCGGCATGACAAATTTCAATTTTTTCTTCTTTATCAGCCCCATAGCGAACCAGCGAATCACGAATAATCTGCTCATCACCAACCAGAACAATTTCATAGCCATAAGCCTTAACAGCATTTACTGCTCCAAGAACTATTTCCTGTGGACCATAATCTGTTCCCATAACATCTACTGCTATTCTCATTCTTTATGTTCTCCCTCCTGCTTCATCCTACCATCTAAAGAGACAATAATAAACTTAGCTCGGAAAACTTCTTCATTATTATTTTTTATAGAAACAAAAATATAATATCTATCCATTCGACGATGAGTTACTACTGCTCGTGCAACAAGCACTGAACCTGCATTAACAGGAACCTTATATTTCACATTGCCCACAGCAGTCAGAGCATATTCTGCATCTACTACAGCTAACGCCAAAGTATTAGCCATAGCAAACATATAATATCCGCGCGCTAAACCTGTACGCTCCAAAATCATATCCGGAGTAATTTTCAACGTTGAAATACCGATTTTATTCAGTTCTAAATCCAGCAACTCACCTATAATATCTTTTTTATCAATTGAACGCAGTTTAGTCTGCGCTTCCTCAGCCATAGTACGAGTTCTGGCACGTAATTCTGGAATTCCCAAAGCCACTCGATCTAGACGAATCGTCTGCACACTCACACCAAGCATTTGTGCCAACTGCTCATCCGTGCTGAAAGGATTATCTCGCAGCAGTTTCTTTAAGCTTTTGTGACGTATTAATTTTTTAGAAGATGTCATTATTTCACCCACTTTTTAGTACCAGCTCATAATATCTGTTTTTATTATACGAGTACAAGAAAGTTTTGGCAAGTGTTTTTTCGTCATTTTTTTATAATCTTGTTTACAAAAATGTGATTTTTTAATTACACAATTAAGTTATAGTCTTATATTTTATCTGTTTCTGCCTATAATTCTACAAAAATAGTATAAGCAAAAAGCCTTCGGAGATATCCGAAGGCTTATCAACTTATAGTTATTCAGCTTTAGCAATGACTTGTTTGCCATTGTAAGAACCGCATTCAGGACAAATGCGATGCGGCATTTTTAATTCATGACATTGCGGGCATTCAACCATGCCAGGAACGCTCAGTTTCCAGTTAGCACGACGTCTGTCACGACGAGCTTTGGACATTTTTCTCTTAGGTACTGCCATTTCTCAATACACCTCCTCAGTACTATGAAGTGAATTTAATGTTTGATGAATTGCTTCAATGCCGCCAGCCTTGGATCTACAGTGAACCTGTCACATCCGCAGTCACCATCACTAAGATCAGCGCCACAAACGGGACAAAGTCCCCGGCAGTCCGGCTTACACAGAGCCTGCATGGGCTCTGCAAGCAGCAGCCCTTCACGAAGCGGTTCCGTTATATCAATAACGTCCGAATCGTAGACAAAAGCATCATTTTCGATATGTTCAGCACTTGCCGGATAAAACTTCTCGACAACTTCTGCCCTCGTAACACCTGTAAATTCTTTCAGACAACGACCGCAAGTACGCTGTACACGCGCTGTCATAACAGCCTGTAATAATAATACATCACCGGTATTACTAATATTTCCTTTCAATTTAACTGTTCCTTCGATAAGCAATTCACTAGGCTTTATCTCCAGTTCAGCAGGTGAAAGTTCATAAGCAAGGGTCTTTTCACCGACTAGTCTTTTCTTGATTTCTGCGACATTTATTTTAATCATATTTCACCAATCGTTACAATTATAGCGGTATTAAAGCTCTTTGTCAAGTAAAAATGCTTTTAGTATTCCATTTTGAATTTCTGAAAAATCTGCTTTTATACCTTAATACGCAACGCTTTCTCTGCATAAATTTTACAGCTTTATAATACGACGGCAAATATTATACGTATCACGAGCTATAACCAATTCCTCGTTAGTTGGTACCACAAAAATTTTCACTCTTGCACGCCGCACACTTATTTCTCTTTCTTTGCCACGTACCTGATTCAAATCCGGGTCTATACGAGTACCCAAATACTCTAAACCATTACAGATTTTATCACGCATAAAAGGAGAATTTTCCCCTAAGCCTGCAGTAAATACAATAGCGTCCACACCGCCCATCGCTGCAACATATCCGCCTATATATTTTTTCACTTTATATGCAAAAACATCTATTGCCAACTGACTGCGTTCATCACCACGATTAGCAGCACTTTCCAAATCACGGAAATCACTTGACAAACCGCTTATGCCCAAAATTCCGCTTCGACGATTTAGATAATCATCAATCTGCTGAGCATTCATATTTTCCTTTTCCATAAGAAAAGGAATTATAGCTGGATCTATCTCTCCGCTGCGAGTTCCCATAATAAGACCCTCCAGAGGAGTATAACCCATACTCGTGTCTATAGATTTACCATATTTTATAGCTGCAATACTTGCACCATTACCAAGGTGACAGGTAATAATACGCAAATCATTCATATGCTCATGCATTAACTCCGCAGCCCTCAAAGCAACATATTTATGTGATGTACCGTGAAAACCATATCTGCGTACGCCATATTTCACATACATCTCATAGGGCAATCCATATAAATAAGCAACTTTAGGCATTGTCTGATGAAATGCAGTATCAAATACAGCTACCTGCGGCGTTCCGCGCATAACTTCCATACAAGCATTTATGCCATACAAATTAGGAGGATTATGTAAAGGTGCTATTTCACAGCAAGCCTCAATTCCACGCAATACATCACTGGTAATTAATACACTGTCTGTAAAACGCTCGCCGCCATGTACAACACGATGCCCCACAGCATCAATTTCGGACATATCAGAAATGACACCATATTCCTTACTTGTCAGAGCATCAACTGCCATTTTTATTCCAACTTTATGGTCTGGAATATATTCTTTTATATCAATAGTATATTTGCCTGCCGGAGTATGTTTAAGGGTAGAGCCCTCCATACCAATACGCTCAATAAGACCTTTTGCCATAACGTGCTCATTTTCCATATTAATCAGCTGATATTTTATGGAAGAACTGCCGCAATTAACTACAAAAACAATCACTATGCTGCCTCCTGATTCTGAAAATGAATTGAAAGTATCAAAGTATTATAGTATCAGTATACACTATTCCATGCTTCTTGAACAGTCAATATTTTATCTCTGCGCTGCTTATGCTATAATATTTAATATTAATATTCAAAAATATCAAGGATGTGATTTCCATGCAAGCCACTGGCATCATCGCTGAATATAATCCTTTTCATAACGGTCACTTATACCATATTCAAAAAACAAAGGAACTAAAACAGCAGCCAGTAATAGTCGTAATGAGCGGCAGTTTCATGCAGCGCGGAGAACCTGCACTTATCAATAAATGGCAGCGGGCAAAACTTGCTGTAGAAAACGGTGCAGCACTCGTTTTAGAACTTCCCTGTGTATTTTCCCTGCGAAGTGCAGAATTTTTTGCTCGCAGTGCTGTACAAATGCTTATAGCTACAGGCTGTGTAAATAGTTTATGCTGCGGTACAGAAAATCCTCAAACTGATTTTCAAACTCTTGCACGTCATGCTGCAAGTAAATCGGTACAAATTGAACTGCAAAATCTTCTCAAACAAGGGTTAAGCTACGCAGCTGCCTGGCAAAAAATTTTAGCAGATAAAGCTATACTTAATGCACCTAATGATATTTTAGCATTAGAATACACCAAAGCACTGCAAAACAGTAAAATACAGCCTTACTACATCCAAAGGCAAGATACTGGTTACAATTCAAATATAATTAACGGTGACAAAGCCAGTGCCAGTGCTATCAGACAGGCTTTGGCTGCCGGAAACAGCTCTTGGCAGCAGACAGTCCCTAAAAATACCAGAGATGCTTTAACAAACGCCAAAATAGATAATAATCTTCTTTGGCAACTTATTAGTTACCGTTTAAGGCTGCTCACACCTGCACAAATCGCAGAATGTTGTGAAGCAAACGAAGGCATTGAACATTTACTGAAACACTCCGCAAGCTGCCGAACACTTTCAGAAGCAGTCGCAAGCTGTACCCGTAAACGTTACACAAACAGCCGCATACGCCGATTGTTGCTGCAAGTGCTATTCAATAGAGATAAAACTTTCTGGAAACAAACGGACCCAGCATATCTGCGTGTACTTGCATTCAATGATACAGGCAGAATGTTACTAAAAAAAATGAAACAAACAGCTTCCCTTCCAGTAATTACAAAAATAGGAAAAAATATAAACTTCTCAGAAACATCTTTTTTTGTTTCACAGCTTGCTTTAGATGTTTCTGCAACTGATATTTGGTCTATGCTGCAACCATTAAACCATCTCAATCGAGTAGGTAACGATTTTTATATTTCTCCTATTTATTTAAATAACTAAAAGTCCGAGTTAAAATAATATATACCCTCCCTACTGGCTTTTGTCCAGCAAAGAGGGTACATATCATTTTCTAACTTTTGAGGTCGGTCTTTTTATTTATCTTCATCCTCAGTATCTGTTAAATCAACATCATCAGAAACTTCGTGATTCCGCAAAGGATTAAGTACCTCCTGCAATGCGGTATTAATATTTTCTCGGTTTTCAGCTAATCCCTGCAAGGCACTCTGCAAATTATTTTCCAAAAAAACAAGCATATCATCTGCATACTGCAGAGAATCACGCTTTACGCACATATTATAATTATCTGCTTCTTCCTTAACTTCATTTTGATAACGCAATGCATTAGATTTTACTTCTTCAGCTACAACATAAGCCTGCTTCACAATCTCTTCCTGCTGAACCTTAGCATCTGCCTCAGCCTGTGCTACACTAAGAATTCTTTCCGCCTCATCTTTAGCCTTTTGCACAATACGTTCAGCATCAGCCTTGGCTGTATCAATGATAACCTTTTGTTCTTCCAATACTTGCTGAGCACTCTTAATCTCTCTTGGTATAGCCTCTTTAAGGTCATCAATAATGTTAAGCAATTCGTCCTCATCAATAACAATTTTATCCATCAAAGGTACTCTTCTGGCTTCAGACAATAATCTAAGTACCTCGTCAAAAATGCCATCCAAAGCAACGTTAGTCTTATTGCGTTCAATCATAACATCACTTCTCCTTCCTACTCAAACTTTTGATAAACATGTTTGCGTACACGTTCCTCAATACATTCTGGTATAAGATCTTTTAAACTTCCGCCAAATGTAGCCAACTCTCGTACACCAGAAGAACTAACAAAAGAATATTTAGCATTAGTCATAATAAAAACTGTTTCCAGCTGATTATCTATCTTTTTCAGCAAAAGTGCTCGTTGAAATTCATATTCAAAATCTGTAAAAGCCCTTAAACCTCTTACTATGA
Source organism: uncultured Phascolarctobacterium sp. (assembly GCA_964595445.1). Taxonomy (GTDB): domain Bacteria; phylum Bacillota; class Negativicutes; order Acidaminococcales; family Acidaminococcaceae; genus Phascolarctobacterium_A. Next base: position 1,139 of record CAZQQK010000058.1, on the reverse strand, counting down.
AAGGAGCTTCTTCCTTCTTGCAAAACTCATTCAATAATCCAGAAAAACAGGTAACACGTACATTAGGTATATGTTTAGTAGCTTCCTGTAACATTTCTACACGTTCCTGCATAGAAAACATAGCCTTATCTTTGCCAGGATTATGAAACACACTTATAATGAGTTCATCAAACATAGCACTTGCTCTTTCAAAAATATCTATATGTCCTTTTGTAACAGGATCAAAACTTCCTGGACAAACTGCTCTGCGCATAAGCCAGCCTCCTAATTTATCTCTAGTGAAATAATCCGCCTAAAGTGATTTCTATAATATATCTTGTATTCTATTCGACATAAACAAAAATATTCCTTTTTATTTTTCAAAAATATTCCAACAAATAAAATCTACTATAGTTTCTCCATAATGACTGCTGCGTACAAGCTCATACCCTTTAGGCAAAGCAGGCAATTCATCATGTCCACTGCGTTCAACAACTAAATATCCGCCCTGTTTCAAAAAAGACTTTTTTTCAAGTACAGCTATTATTTGCTGAACTAATCCCTTATTATACGGAGGGTCACAAAAAGCAAAGTCAAATAAATTATTTGTTAATGCCAACTTTTCAGCAACAGCTGGTGCACTTCCTTTTATAACAGTACATACATCCTGTGCACGGCATTTAGCAATATTACTGCGAACCAACTTTAACGACTCTGAACTGGAATCAATAAATGTAACAGCAGCAGCTCCGCGGCTCCAGCTTTCTAAGCCTAAATTACCTGTTCCAGCAAATAAGTCCAGCACTTTAGCTCCAATAATCTTACTCCCAATGATATTAAAAACAGATTCCTTGACACGGTCAGCTGTAGGACGAACATCATAATTTTTAGGTACCATAAGCTGTAATCCTCTAGCTTTACCTGTAATAATCCTCATATAATTACTCCTATATATTATAATTGCTGAAATAAAATCGGTAAGTTTATTTCTGTATCTTTTCGCATTAAAACTTACAGTATCAAATGTAATTTTACCGCTAAAAAGCTGTATTGACAACTGTTAAATATATACTTATAGTAAAGTCTTAAAATAAAACGGCCGCCCGAAGGTAGTTTCCAATAAGACAGTATGAGAACATTACTGACATAGGGTAGCTGCC
>CAZQQK010000057.1:0-10071 GCA_964595445.1 uncultured Phascolarctobacterium sp. | reverse complement strand
TATTTATATTTTATTTTTGTAAAATCGGAGCTGGGATATTAGTAACAGTTATATAGTAAATGACAGCAGTACAAATGACAAAGCAACAAAGCAGGGGAACTGCTAAACGCAAAATGGGAATTCGGGTACTTGTATATTTTTTACAATAACGTTGGAAACAAATTAAGGTTAAGAGATTAAATATAAACCCCATGACCAACATACTCCAAACGCTTTGAGCAAGGGGAAGATATGATAAACTGAGATTAATTACTGCCAGTACAGGCATTCCTGCCATAGTATTATGTATGTTTCCGTTTGCTATGGCAAAACAGATTGTGAGAACTATACTGCCTGTGATTACAGGAAATAATGATGCAAAAACAATAGTTTTGCTGGAAGGCTTATACTGTTTGAATCTGTTACGCCAAAGATAACGTCCGAAAAGTTTATAAAGAATATATACATAAATTATAGTTGCCGATGTACTGGTAATAGTATCCATACCGCCAAGGCCTATTATAGTAATAAAGAAGTGAATAAGGAAAAAGCCTAATGCACCTATGAAGAAAAACAGTTGATTATAGAGCCAGTACCAAAAAGTTAAGGAAAGAAAGTTACGCATTTAACTGCCTCCTTTAAGCTGAATTAATTATAGTTCTAATTATAATATGGGAATAGATTTTGAGCAATTTTATTCTTATATAAATTGGAGTAGAATGTGAAATGAAAAGAGCAAAAGGAATAACTTAAACTGATAGATTAAGATTGATTTGTAATATAAGAGAATAAGAATCTAAAATTTTATTAATTTATTTTTTTTTTCATAGAGCAGCAGGATATATTTGTTTTGTGTAGAATTCAAATAATAGCAAAAAGTTAAGAGGCTTTTAAAAGGATGTGTATAAAATGAAGTTTTCTGAATCGTGGATTGCTGCTAAAACATCTAAAGAAGATGAAAATTTATGGCTGCCGTTATCATGGCATTTATTAGATACTGCTGCTGTTATGGATTATTTAGTAAATAAATGGCTTCCTGCGGCTGTGTACCATGAATTAGGAATGAAAAGAACTGAGTGCAGAAAATATGCACATTTTTTGGCTTTAGTACATGATTTAGGTAAAGCGACTCCAGCGTTTCAGAGAAAAATTTTACCAACTTTGCCGGATATAAAAGCTAAACTTGAGGCGACAGGCTTTGAGATAGAGAGTACAGCTATTGCAGAAAATTTTAAACATGCTCATGCTGGTGCTGTTTTATTGAGAAGTACAGACTGTTCTAAGGCTGTTGCAGCTGTTGTTGGTGCACATCATGGAAAACCTGAAAGCAATGATGATTGTATGTCTGGAGAGTTAGAAGATCTTAAAGAACAGGGAACTTTTTACAGCAAAGATTATGGTAAGAGGGGATCTGTTTGGGAGCAGTTACAAAAACAGATAATAACTTGGGCACTTAATAAAGCCGGTTATAATGATTTTGATGAGCTGCCTGAATTCCCTGATAAAGTACAGATGCTGTTTTCCGGCTTAGTTATAATGGCTGATTGGATAAGCAGCAATCCAAACTATTTTCCGCTTATTTCTATAGACAGAGTTTCTTTGCTGTATGATGAGCAGCGTATAGTAAAGGCTATAAATAAGTTGAATTTACCTGAGCCGATGATTCTATCTGATTATTGGCAGCAGGAAAACTTTTTCATAGATAGATTTGACTTTGCAGCGAATAGTGTTCAAAAACAGGTTCAGCAGGTTGCTGCTGCTATGAAAACTCCTGGGATAATGATTTTAGAAGCACCTATGGGTGTGGGAAAGACAGAAGCAGCTTTGAGTGCAGCTGAAATATTAATTAATCGTTTTCAGCTGGGGGGGATTGCTTTTTTTCTGCCTTCGCAGGCTACTACAAACGCTATGTTCAGCAGATTGCTGCCATGGCTGGAAAAGAATCAGGACTGCGAATCAATATCAGTACAGCTTGCACATGGAAATGCAGATTTAAATGAACAATTTGTTAAATTGTTTGAAAAACCTTCACAGTTAGCAGATGATATAGATGCTGACGAAAAATTAAGTGTCCATTCTTTTTTCATGGGCAGAAAAACAAAGCTTCTGTCCACTGTTGTTACAGGCACTGTTGACCAACTTTTAATGGCAGCGCTTAAACAGAAACATATTATGCTGCGGCATTTAGGTTTAGCAGGTAAAATTGTAATTATAGACGAGTGCCATGCTTATGACGCTTATATGAATGTTTATTTGGATACTGTTCTGCAATGGCTTGGTGCATATAAAATTCCTGTAATTTTACTTTCTGCAACCTTGCCTGGACAGCGCCGACAGGATTTAATAAGTGCTTATGCAGGTAAGAAAAGATGTAAAAGTCTTGGTATAAGTGCAAGTACAGCTTATCCTTTATTAACTTGGGCAGACAGGGAAAAAGTAGAAATGAATGTAATTCCTTATGATGATGCAAGTCGTACAGTTGTTATTGAAAAAAGTACAGACGATGATATCATCCTTCAAATTAAGAATGCTTTAAATGCTGGTGGCTGCGTTGGCATTATTCTGAACACTGTGAAACGGGTGCAGATGACAGCAGAGTTGATTAAGAAAAAATTTCCGCAGGCAGAAGTATTTATAGATCATTCTCAGTTCCTTATGCCTGATAGATTGGAACATGAAGATACGATAATGCAGCGTGTTGGTAAAACTTCTTTGGCAGAGCAGCGTAAAAATGTAGTTGTCATTGGCAGTCAGGTTTTGGAGCAGTCGCTTGATTTGGATTTTGATTTGTTGATAACAGATTTATGTCCTATGGATTTGTTGTTGCAGCGTATAGGAAGACTGCATAGGCATAAGCGAGTTCGACCTGATGAATTGGTACAGGCAAAATGTGTTGTTTTAAATGCTGATGAAACTTGCTTGGAAGCAGGAGCTAAAGCAGTTTATGGCGAATATATACTATTAAGAACTTGTTCAGTATTGCCTGAAAAAGTAATTTTGCCGCAGGATATATCACCTCTTGTACAGAAAACATATAATGATACAGAAGGGAAAACAGATTTTCCGGAAGCTTTTAAAGACTATGAAAAGAACTTAAAGTCAAGAAAGCAAAAAGCAAGACAGTTTAGGCTGAATGCTCCTGAACCGTTTGAGGATTCAACAATCGTGGGTCTTTTAGATGACAGCTTTGCTTTTGATGACGTACAGGCACAGGCTGCTGTGCGTGATGGAGTTTCTTCACTGGAAGTTATTGTTGTACGAGATATTGGTGATAATACAGCTGTTACTATATCTGGCAGTAACACTATACAAGTTTTTATGAATAGGCAGCCTTCGAAAGATGAAGCAAAAGAAATTTCCAGGCAAAGACTGAGACTGCCAGTAAGATTTTCACAAATATGGAATATTGAAAATACTATTAAATCTATTGAGGAGATTTGCAGTACACGTCTTAAGGAATGGCTGAGCCATCCACAGTTGAACGGAGAACTGATTGTTATCCTTGATAAAGATTTCAGAACAAGCATTAATGAAACTATTCTGCGTTATGATGCAGATAGAGGATTACTCTGTGAGGAGGATGAAGATGTCTGAAAAAGAATTTAATTTATTGGATGAACCTTGGATAAGAGTTATGACCTTGAATGGAGAAACGGAGGAACAATCTTTATTGCATGTGCTTTGTTATGCACAGGAATATAAAAGATTGGCAGGTGAACTGCCGGCGCAGGATTTTGCTGTTATGCGTTTATTGCTTGCTGTTGTTCAAACAGTTATTTATCGTTATGATGAAGACGATGAAGAAAGTTTATTGGACGAACCGCAGGAAGCAGTGAAACGTTGGCGGAGAATTTGGAAAGGTGGCTGCTTGCCAAGCGATTTAATCAGTGAATACCTTACTGAATGGCATGAACGTTTTTGGTTATTTCATCCGGAAAGACCGTTTTATCAAGTAACGGAAGCAGCTAATGGAACTGAAGCTTCTGCTGCTAAACTTAACGGAGAAATATCTGAAAGCAACAATAAAATAAGATTGTTTGCTAATCGCAATGAAGCTGGGAAAAATAAATTAACTTTTAGTGAAGCTGCAAGATGGCTTTTATATCTTAATGGCTATGATGATACTTCAGCAAAGCCTAAAAAGAAAGGTTTGTTATCTCCAGGTGCTGGTTGGTTGGGGAAAATGGGAATAGTATTTGCTGAAGGCGAGAATTTATTTGAAACCTTAATGCTGAATACTGTACTGTTGGAAACTCAAAACTGCCAAGAATGTTGGGAAGAAGCATTGCCAACATGGGAACTGGAAAAATGTCGCAATACTGAAAGAGAAGAAATTTCTATTCCTAATAATCAAGCAGAATTGTTGACCTTACAGTCAAGAAGAATATTGTTAAAGAGAACTGACAATAATGTTGATGGTTATAATCTTTTAGGTGGAGATTTTTTCCAAAAGGATGGCTCAATAAATGAACAAATGACGTTTTGGAGAGTAACAGAGGAAAGAAATAAAACTCTTGTGGTAAGTCCAAGACGAAATAATCCCAATAAACAGATGTGGAGAGATTTTGCAAATTTAGTTATAGGCGAAAAAGATGGCTATAGACCTGGGATTGTAAAATGGGTTGAGTTTTTAAAAAGAAAAAATTGCATTGATAATAAAAAGCTTATCTGCTTCCGTACTGCATCAGTTCAGTATGGTGATAAAGATTTCTTTGTAACAGATGTTTTTGGCGATAATATTTCTTTTAGCCTGGATATACTTACGGAGTTTGGCTTAAATTGGGTTCGGTTGATAAATGATGAAATCGGTTTGTGTGATAAAGCAGCATATTTTATAAAATGCTTTGAAGACGACTTGCAGAAAGCCGCTGGTAATACATCTGGTAAATATTCTGGAAATGCTGTGGAGCAGTATTATTATCTTATAGATCAGCCGTTCAGAAAATGGCTGCTTGCAATTGAGCCGAATATATCTGACAGAGAACAGGAGATATCGAAATGGCGTAAACAGGCACTAAAGATAGCTACAGATTTAGGCAAAAAAATGCTGCAGCAGGCTGGAGAAAAAGCTTTTGTGGGGCGTAAGGAAGAAGGAGAATATTACTCTTCAGCTTCTGCACATAATAAATTTTTATGGAGTATAAATGGTTGTTTTAAAATAAAAAAGGAGGCAGACAATGGGTGATATTGCAAAAGAGGCAAGCAGTTATGTAGCTATGCGGCTTGCGCGTTGGCAAAACAGAAAAAATGAAGCATCAACCAAAGGCGAATTGGCGCAGCTGCGCCGGGGAATTGGCAAAAAACCTGGAGAGTTGCCGGAATTGTGGGGCTTATTATTTGAAAACCTGCCGGAAGAACTTATGAGTAAGACTGCGGAAGCTTCAAAAATTGAGTGGGCTGTTTATATTACTTTATCTATGTATGCTTTACATCAACAAGGTAATGATGTTGGCAGTCCCAATGTGCAAAATGATAAAACATCGTTAGGAAAGGCGATTGGAAATCTTGTGCATAGCGATGATGATAAAGATAGAGTTATCAGACGCTTTAACATTTTTGCCACAGCAGCAGATATTCAGGAATGTGCACACTATCTTAGAGGTTTGGTGCAGTTGCTGCGTTCGGAGGATATACCGCTGAATTATCCGTCTTTAGTTGAAGATTTATATGCTTATCAATTTCCTGATGGACAAGCTAATATAAGACTGAATTGGGGCAGAGATTTTTATAGGGTGATTAATAGCAAAAATAAGGAGGAAGATAAAAATGAAACAAAATAATATTTATGTAGATATCCATGTGCTGCAAACAGTTCCGCCAAGCTGTGTAAATCGTGATGATACAGGAAGCCCGAAAACTGCAGTTTATGGTGGTGTGACTAGAGCGAGAGTTTCCAGCCAGTCATGGAAACATGCTATGCGCGAGTATTTTAAAGAGGAGGCTGTAGAAAGTTTTCGCACAAAGAAGGTTATTGATTTGCTTGCTGCGAAAATTTCTAGAGATACCGGTAAATCAGAGGAAGATGCTAAGAAATTAGCAAAAGATACTTTCAAAGCTGCAGGCATTAAAATTGATGAGAAAAAGAATGAAACAGGGGCTTTATTTTTTATCGGTGATGGGCAATTAGAAGAATTATGTAAAATTGCATTTGAACATTCTGATGGTAAATATGAAAAAGATGATAAGAAAGTTTTGCAGGAAGCATTAAAGTCCCGTCCTGCTATAGATATAGCATTTTTTGGCAGAATGGTTGCTGATGATCCTTCTTTGAATTTTGATGCAGCCTGCCAGGTGGCACATGCAATTTCTACACATGCTGTGCATAATGAGTATGATTATTTTACTGCTGTAGATGATTGCTCTCCTGCTGATAATGCAGGTGCAGGACATCTTGGTACGGTAGAATATAATTCTGCTACACTGTATCGTTATGCGACTATTAATATTAGTGAGCTTAACTGTCATTTGGCTGCTGATATGCCTAAAGCAGTAAGCAAGTTCGTTGCTGCTTTTGTAAACAGTATGCCCACGGGCAAACAGAATACCTTTGCTAACAGAACTGTTCCTGATGCTGTTTATTTGACGATTCGTCGTGACCAGCCGGTGAATATGGCTGGTGCTTTCGAAAAAGCTGTAAAAGCAGGAAACAATGGATATGTTGAGGCATCTGTTAAAGAATTATTTACCTATGCTTCTGACAGCTATGATAATTTTGTTTTGCAGCCTGAAAAAGAAGTTGTTGTGGGAAAAGGTGTAGAACAGTTTTCTAATGCTGAAAAAATGTCACTTTCTGAGCTTTTAGCTAATTTAGAAGTCTGGATGAATGATTATGTTTCTGAGGTGGAGAAATGAGAACCTGTACTTTGCTGCTGCGTTTAGCTGCACCGTTGCAGTCTTGGGGTATTGAATCAAAATTCGATACACGCAGAACAGGCAGAGAACCGAGTAAAAGCGGTGTAATAGGTCTAATTGCAGCGGCAATGGGAATACGCAGAAACGAAGATGAAAAGCTTGCTGTGTTAGCCGATATGCGTTTTGGCGTCAGGGTAGATAGAGAAGGTATTTTGCTGAGGGATTATCAAACGGCTAAATCAGAAAAATCTGCCTATGTAACACATCGCTATTATCTTTCGGATGCAGCTTTTGTTGTTGGTTTAGAGAGTGAAGATGAAGTATTACTTCAAAATATAGAAACAGCTTTAAAACAACCAGCGTTTCCGCTATTTTTAGGCAGACGTTCCTGTCCACCGGTAGGCAGATTATGCTTAGGCATTAAACAGCTGCCTTTAGAAGAAGCTCTGAAAGAAGACGGTGAAAAGGCTGTTCGCTATGTTTTGGAAACAAAGCCTGAAGAACAGGGAGTTTTATTGCGTGATCAGCCAATTTCCTTTAATCCGCAGCACAGAAAATATGCGTTTCGCCAAGTTCGGGAAATAATCAATATTGTAAAGGATGAGCCAATAGAACATGATCCTATGGCAGAATTGGAGTGATAAAATGTATTTGACGAGAATGAAATTAGATACATTAAAAAGACGAACGCTGCTGGCTTTATCTGTGCCGAGTTTATTTCATGGAGCAGTTGAAACAGCTTTTTCTGGTGAAAGAAAAAGGAATTTATGGCGTATAGATCAACTGGGTGGAAACTATTATCTGTTGCTTTTGAGTGATGATTTACCAGATTTAAGCGAGGCAAGGGAACAATTTGGTGCAGACAATGAGCAATGGCTCAGCAAAGATTATAATTATTTGCTGAAACGTATTGAAAATGGCAGCTATTGGCAGTTTCGTTTAGCTGCTAATCCTACCTATACAGTTTTGCTTGCAGGAAAAAACCGCGGCAGAGTTTGTGCACATACAACAATTGAGAATCAAAAGAAATGGTTCATGGGACAGAGTGAAAAATATGGTTTTCAAGTAGAGGAAGGAGGTTTTGATGTACTGACACAGCGTTGGTATCATTTCAGTAAAGGTGCGAGTCATAGAAAAATTAATATGTTGCTGGTAACATTTGAAGGTCGTTTGAAAGTTACTGATATAAATTTATTCAAAGAAGCATTACTGCATGGTATTGGCAGAGAAAAAGCTTATGGAGCAGGATTGATGACGCTTATGCAGAGTAGAGGAACTGAAAATGGCTGAGATACCTGGCATGAAAAAACCAGAGTTACAAGCGTTGCCGCAGATTTCTGACAGGCTGACCTTTATCTATTTGGAACACTGTGTATTAAACAGGCAAGATAGTGCAATTACGGTAACTGACGAACGGGGATGTGTGTATATACCAGCAGCTGCTGTTAGTGTGCTGATGTTGGGACCCGGTACTAAGGTTACTCATAGAGCGATGGAATTAATTGGTGATGCAGGCGTAAGTGTTTTGTGGGTTGGAGAACATGGAGTACGATATTATGCTGGCGGCAGAGCACTGTCCCATAAAACTGGACTTCTCTTAAGGCAAGCAGAATATGTAAGTAATATGCGGTTGCATCTTAAGGTTGTCAGGATGATGTATAGTATGCGTTTTCCAGGTGAAGATGTATCTTCCTTAACGTTGCAGCAGTTACGTGGACGTGAAGGAGCTAGAGTAAGAGCTGTTTACCGTAAAGAATCGAAAAAATGGAACGTTATATGGGACGGCAGAGAATATAATCCTGACGATTTTCAAAGCAGCAATGCTGTCAACCAAGCCTTGTCTGCTGGACATGCTTGTTTATACGGACTTGCACATGCTGTAATTTGTGCATTAGGCTGTTCAGCAGGTTTAGGTTTTGTACATGTTGGTCATGAAAACTCTTTTGTTTATGACATAGCCGATTTGTATAAAGCTGAAATAACGATACCTTTAGCTTTTGAAGTTGCAGCTACAGCTAGTGAGAGTGATGATATAGCTTCCATCATGCGGCGAAAAACCAGAGATGCAATGGTACAGCAACATATATTGGAGAGAATGGTTCGTGATATAAAAAATCTCCTAGCCAAAGATGATGAAGTACAGCAGGAAGATGCAGTGTATCTATGGGATAATAAGCAGGGAACGGTTCCTAATGCTACATCTTATGGAGTAAAAGAAGATGGTGCAGCATGGTAGTAGTAACTCTTACGGATTGCCCTCCGAGATTGAGAGGAGATTTATCTAAGTGGTTGTTGGAGATTAATACAGGAGTATATGTAGGGAAAGTAAGTGCTCGTGTGCGCGAAGAATTATGGGAACGTATTTGTGAAAATATTTTACATGGTCGTGCAACTATGGTCTATAATACTAACAATGAGCAAGGTATAGCTTTTCATGTACATAACACTACTTGGAAACCGATTGATTTTGAAGGAATTACTTTGATGTTAAGACCTGCTGCTTCTAAAGATGAAAAAGAAGAATATAAAAGTAAGGCAGCTGTTATGAATATGCTTCATGGAAAAACAATTGCCAAACAGAAAAAGCATCAAAAAGAAGGTTATGTTGTTTTTGATCTTGAAACTACAGGTTTACATAGTGACAAAGATGAAATTATTGAATTGGCTGCAATAAGGATAATAGGAAACAGGATTGTTGATGAATTAGAATGTTTAGTCATTCCAGAAAAATCAATACCCCAGGCAATAACGAAACTTACAGGGATTAATCAAACGATGGTTGATGAATCAGGAATACAATTGGATATTGCCATAGCAAAGTTTATAGATTTTGTAGGAACAAGTGTTATAGTAGGTCATAACATTAGTTTTGATAGAGCATTTTTGGATGCTGCGTGCAAAAAACTTGGCAGAAGCAGAATCAATAATAGTGGTAAAGATACGATGCAGCTAGCAAGAAGAAATATTGATGATGAAATAAGTAATTATCGACTTGAGACTGTTGCTGAGTATTTTAAGATTCCTGTAGATGAAAAGCATCGTGCTATGGCTGATTGTAAAACTACTTTTTATGTTTACAAGAAACTGAATGAAATTTAAAGTAAGAGGATCTTGAAGTGGCTTAAATAAGGGATCTTTTTAGTCTTTTCCCCGCGCAAGCGGGGGTGATCCTCTGATATGGGATGCTGTTGGGAAAACAGTTGTCTTTTCCCCGCGCAAGCGGGGGTGATCCTCCTAGTG
>CAZQQK010000056.1:0-10178 GCA_964595445.1 uncultured Phascolarctobacterium sp. | reverse complement strand
ATATTGTCTCCTTTTATTTATGTTGATTATACTGTAATAATTGTATTGATAAATGTCAAGCAGTTGTAAAATCGGCGATAATAATTTATCATCTTTAAGATGATGATAACTTTATTTTTTTATTGCTTTATGGTTACAGTCTTAATAAATGCCTGTAAATATGTTAAAATATAAAGATATACTGAATCAGTAGATGCTGATGGAGGCTTTTAAATGATACAAAAAAAAGAAAGCTTGAAAATGCCTTTATTGGAGGCATTGCTGCAATATAAAAATGAAGATGTTTATCCATTTCATACTCCTGGACATAAAGGCGGACGTGGAATGCAGCGGCTGCTGCGTCAGGAACTTGGTGCTAGTGTACAGATGGATGTTTCGTTGATGAGTGAACTGGATGATATTCATGAGCCGGAAACTTATATTAAGTATGCTCAAAAACTTGCGGCACAGACTTATGGCAGTGATGCTTGTTTTTGGGCAGTTAATGGTACTAGTCAGGCAATACAGGCTATGCTTATGACAGCTTTAAAACCAGGAGAAAAACTGCTTTTGCCGCGTAATGCTCATCGCAGTGTTGCTGGTGGCTTAATTTTAGGCGGAATTGAAGCAGTTTATATGCAGCCGCAGTATCAGGAAGCTTTTGGTATTCAAATGCAGGTTACATGGCAGGATATAGAACAGGCTTTAAAAAAAGATGAATCAATTAAAGCTGTCTTACTGACGAGTCCCAACTATTATGGGGTTGCTGCTGATGTAAAGAAGATTGCAGATATATGCCATAAGTATGGAGCAGTTCTTTTGGTTGATGAAGCACATGGAGCACATTTAGGTTTCAGTGAATTGCTGCCGCCTTCTGCTCTGCAGTGTGGTGCAGATGCCTGTGCTCAAAGTACACATAAAATATTAGGGGCTATGACTCAGTGCAGTATGCTGCATATACAAGGGAAGCGTTTAGATTTGCAGCGTGCTGCTGATGTAATGAGTATACTAACTACGACAAGCCCTAATTATCTGCTTATGGCTTCACTTGATGCAGCAAGGGCACAGGTACAGAGTTATGGCAGAGAAATGGCGGAATTTGCTGTTTTAGAGGCGGCTAAGCTCCGCAATTTATGTAAAAGTTATACTGGACTGAAAATATTGGAACCAATGGATTGCGGTGGCTTGTATTTGGATATTACGAAAGTCACTGTTAATTTTGCTTGTTGGGGTTATACAGGAGTTGAAGTTGGCGTTGCAATGCGTGAGGCTGGTGTTGCTGTAGAATTAGTAGATGCACAAAATGTATTATTTTTAGTTACATATGCTGATAACAGTAAAGATTTTGATGAAGCTTTGATGCGGATTGCTGAAGTTCTTAGTGATTTGGAAGCACATAAGCGTATATCTGAGCAAAAACTTGTTAGTCTTGTTCCTGTTACGCAAACTGCAATGTCTCTGCGGGATGTGTTTTACAGCAGTAAAAAGTCTGTTCCTTTGGTTCAGGCAATGGGTAAAATTTGTGGAGAACAGGTGAGCTTTTACCCACCGGGAATACCAGTTTTACTTCCTGGAGAACTTATAACTAAAGAGATAATTGATTATTGTCAGCAACAGAAAGGGTTGGGGCTGCCTGTCAGCGGACCAGCTGACAGCAGTTTACAAACAATAAGAATTGTAAATAAATGAGGTGAAACTATGAAGGGCCTTTTTATTACATTTGAAGGTATAGACGGCAGTGGGAAAACAACACAGCTGCACTTAGCAGCAAAGATATTGCGTGAGCGTGGATATGAAGTTGTAGAAAGCCGTGAGCCCGGAGGTACATTATTAGCAGAAAAGGTACGTACTTTGGTCTTGAACCCAGAATTGCCTCTTACAACAACAACGCAGACTTTATTATATTTGGCAGCACGCAGCGAACATACAGATAAATTATTATTGCCTGCAATTAAAGAAGGAAAGATAGTTCTTTGCGATCGTTTCAGTGATTCTACTGTTGTTTATCAAGGCTTATCTCAAGGAAAAAACCTTGAAGAAACTGCTGAATTGCGCAAATTATGTAACTTTTCAAGTGGTGGGCTTACTCCTGATTTGACTCTTTTGTTTGATGGCAGACCAGAAATACTTTTATCAAGGCGTCAAGAAAGAGGAGTAAATGATCGCTATGAATTGCAGGGATTGGATTTTCAGCAGGAATTGCGTAGAGGCTTTCAAATGTTGGCAGAAGCAGAACCTGAGAGAATACGCATCATTAATGCTGAAAATAGTTATGAGGAAGTTACGGCTTCTGTGCTTGTAGCTATAGATAGAGTATTAGAAAAGGAATAAGTATATGTGGGATAACATATTGGGTCATAGTGCACAAAAGCAATTTCTGCAAAAATATCTGTATGCTGATAAACGACCACATGCTTTATTATTTTGTGGTATAGATGGGTTAGGAAAACGGATGTTGGCACTGGAATTTGCCAAAACACTTTTATGTAAATCTCATACTGGTAATGATGATTGTGAATCATGCAGGTTATTAAGGAATTTTAATCATCCAGATTTAATTCTTATAGAACGTGAAGAGGATGAAAAAAAACGTTTTAAGGATATCAATATTGTACAGATAAGGGAGCTTATAAAGCAGTCTGCTTTTGCTCCTGTTATGTCAAAGACAAAAGTGTGTATCATAAATGATGCGGATAAGATGGTTGTTCAGGCAGCTAATGCTTTTCTTAAGCTGTTAGAAGAACCTCCTGCTGGTTGGGTTATTATTCTTATTGCTAATTCTGTTGATAAAATGCTGCCGACAATTTTATCGCGGATAGTGCAGCTGAAATTTTATCCTATAGAAAAATCTTTAGTTGAACAGATAATGAGGAAGCACGGGGTAGAAAATGAACGCGCTGCTGCTCTTGCGCGAATCAGCGAAGGATCAGTTGGGGCTGCTGTTCGTTTGTATAGTGGATATGGCTTGAAGGCTGATTTGTTTACTTATCGTGAACAAGCATTGATGTTTTTGCAATCTGTGCCGTTGGAACAGCCCTTCAATTATTTATCTAGACAGCTTTGGACAGATAAAAATTTTCTGAATCGTGAAGCGATGTTAATGGTACAGTTATTACAGCTGCTTTTGCGTGACTTACTGATGTGTAAAATGCAGCTTTATGATAAAATATATAATGTGGATATTTTAGATATTTTACGAAATCAAAGTCAACGCTGGCCTATAGTAAGCTTAAAAAAAGCTTTGGGTATTGTTCAGGAGACCTATATTGCTCTTGTTAATAATGTTGGAGTTAAAGCAGCAATGGAAGCGATGACCATAAAAATAGATTTACTTTATAAGGAGTGATTTAAGATGCCGACAGTTGTAGGTATTCGTTTTAAAAAGGCGTGTAAAATATATTATTTTGATCCTGCTGACAGTGGAGTACAAAAAGGTGATAATGCTATTGTAGAAACTGCCCGCGGTATAGAGTTTGGAGAGGTTGTTATTGGTCCGCGGGAGATAGATGAAAAGCAGATAGTTTCTCCTCTTAAGCCAGTTATGCGTAAAGCTACTGCTGAAGATGATATGAAACTTGCAGAAAATAAAATCCGTGAGAAAGAAGCTTTTAATATTTGTCTGCGTAAAATAAAAAATCATGAATTGCCTATGCGTTTGATAGATGTAGAATTTACGTTTGATGTTAATAAAATAATATTTTATTTTACTGCTGATGGACGTATTGACTTTAGGGAATTGGTTAAAGATTTGGCTGCTGTTTTTCGTACTCGTATTGAGCTGCGTCAAATTGGCGTACGTGATGAAGCAAAGATGTTGGGTGGTATAGGCAGTTGCGGCAGACCGTTGTGCTGTGCTACTTTTTTGGGCGATTTTGAACCTGTATCTATAAGAATGGCTAAGGATCAGAGTTTGTCGTTGAACCCAACTAAGATTTCTGGTATTTGCGGACGTTTGATGTGTTGTTTGAAGTATGAGAACCATCTGTACTGTAAAAATGGAGCTAATGGCTGCGGACGTCGTGAGCGTGCAGAAATACCTAAAATGGGCAGTAAAGTAATGACAGCTATGGGTGAGGGCAAGGTTGTAGGTCTTAATCGAAGCCAACGTACTGCTTCAGTACAGCTGTCTGCCGATAATACTATTCAAGTGGAGTGGGATGAAATTGTTGATGTATCCCAAACAGAAAATGTTTGAACAGGAACGCAGTTTGAGATGTGACTATCTTCCGGGATGTCAGTATAAAATCTGGCAGGATGCAGAAGAGTTTTGTTTTACTACAGACGCTGTCTTTTTAGGCAATTTTCCTCATCTTGTAAAGCAGGCTAAGGTATTGGAATTAGGGTGTGGAACAGGTGCGATTAGTATGCTTTTAGAAAGCAGAGGTGCAGCGAAAGTTACTGCTGTGGACTGCAATTCGCGTGTTACTGAACTTTTTCGAAGAAGTATTGCTGATAATGCTTTGAATGATATTGATGTTATTGATGGTGATATTCGCAACTATAAGAAACTTTTTCAGCCGGAAAGCATGGATCTTGTGGCAGCAAATCCACCTTATCGTAATAGTGGAAATGTGCGTCAGGTTGGTACCGCCGCCTGTCATGAGGTGAGTTCTACTTTGGAAGATTTTTTTAAAGCGGCAGCTTTTGCTGTACGTTACCGAGGACGTTTTGCTTTAGTTCAGCTCCCAGAGCGTTTTGCGGAAAGTATGCATTTGGCATTTGCTTATGGTTTGCAGCCTAAACGGTTGCAGTGGGTTCATGCAATGATTGATAAACCAGCATGGATTTTTCTTATGGAAATGCAAAAAGGCGGCAATTATGGCATGGAAGTTCTACCGCCGTTGATTATGTATAATAAAGATGGCAGTATGACAGAGCAGGCTAATGTATATTATAAATAGCATAATGTTTTCTTTATGCTAAAAAATTAGCTTGTAGAATTGTTGGTTGTATTAAAAAACTCCTAAATTTGACGTTCTCTGCTCATTTATGTTAAAATATTAAGCATATCAAGGAGGTTTTTATGATTAAGAATATATGCAGATTGCATTTACAGTGTTTAATATCTGCTGTTATCCTAATGTTGATGATACCTTTTTTGACAGGCTTTGATATTTCACAGCAGGTAACGATTAATTATGATGGGAAGACGAAAGAGGTACGCACAAATACAGTAAAACCTGCTAAGGTTTTGCAGGAGGCAGGCATTATTCTGCAGCAGGGAGATGGCTGGAGGCTGCAAGATGGCGGCAGACGACTTAAAGACGGCAGTGTCATAGAAGTGCTGCGCGGAAAACGTTTTACTGTTATTCGTGGTGAGCAGACACTGGAATATAAGAGTTATAAACAAACAGTCGGCGAAGCTCTTAAAGATTTAGATATATCCTTTAAAAAAGAGCGGGTTTATCCTGGAATACATGAACCGCTGCAGAAGAATATGCAGGTTTATATATTAAGTGATAATGAAGAGCTTCATTTCAGTGAGACAAGCTTGGATGTGCCGATAAAATATGAAGAAGATTATGATTTAAATTTTGGTACAGAAAGTATCAAAAGCGAAGGAAAAGCAGGTACAGTTAAAGTTATATCCAAACGTATAAAAAATAATGATGGCAGTCATTCTATGCAGGAGCTTGCCCGTAAAATATTGATTGAACCGGAAACAAAAATTATTCGTAAAGGTATGGCTATGAGCGTTTATACTCCTGAAGGTTATAAACGTTATACAAAAAAAATTACTGCACATGCTACGGCTTATGTGGCTACAGGAAATAGAACAGCTATAGGACTCGTACCTTATGAAGGGATTGTAGCAGTTGATCCTAGAGTTATTCCTTTTTACACAAAGATGTATATACCAGGTTATGGCATTGCTATGGCTGGTGATACTGGTGGGGATATTATCGGAAATAATATAGATTTGTTTTTTGATGATTACCATCGTGCTATTAATTGGGGCAGACGCGATATAGATATATATATATTAGCTGATTAAAATGAGGCGTTAGAATGTTAAAAGAAGTGCTTGTTGTAGAGGGCAAGATGGATACTGTCGCTATAAATAAAGCCTTGGAGGCTGATACTATTGAAACAGGTGGGTTTACGCTGGCACCTTATACTTTGCGACAGATAGAAGCTGCTTATAAAAAAAGAGGTATTATTATTCTCACTGATCCTGATGGTGCTGGAGAGCGCATACGTAAATTTTTAACAGAACGATTTCCTAAAGCTGGACAGGCTTTTATTCCTAAGTATCAGGCTACAGCGAATAATGATGTTGGTGTAGAGCAGGCACAGCCGGAAGCTATTTTGGCAGCCTTGGCTAAGGTGCGTTATCATGAATATCGTCCGCATGAAGAATTTACAATGTCAGATCTGTTTGCGTATGAGCTTAATGGGTCATCAAAGGCATCACTGCGGCGAGATGAACTTGGTGCAGCGCTTGGAATAGGTTATGGTAATGCTAAACGTTTTTTAGAACGCTTAAATCATTATGGAGTAAGCAGGGAGGAATTCCTTGCTGCCTTAGAAAAAATGGAGAGTAAAGAATGAATAATCCTATTATAGCTTCTCCTCAGGTAACAAATCATATTTTGCATCGTTTCAAGCTGCGTGCTGATAAGAAGTTGGGGCAGAATTTTTTGATTGATGAAAACATCGTGAGAAATATTGTTGAAGCTGCTCAACTATCACCTGAGGATACAGTACTTGAAGTTGGCCCTGGTATTGGTACATTAACTCAAGGGCTGGCAGAAAGCGGTGCATCTGTTGTAGCTGTAGAGCTTGATAAGCGTCTTTTGCCAGTTTTGGATACTACATTGGCTGGGTATGATAATGTACGTATTGTAAATGGTGATATTCTACAGGTTGATATTATGTCTATTGTAGGAGCAAAACAGTTTAAAGTTTGTGCTAATCTGCCGTATTATATAACAACACCGATAATTTTTGCACTATTAGAGAAGCGACTGCCTATGGAGTGTTTAGTGGCAATGGTGCAAAAAGAGGTTGCTGAACGTATGGCAGCTAAGCCTGGCGGCAAAGATTATGGAGCCTTGTCTGTAGCGATACAGTATTATACAGAACCGGAAATAGCTTTTCTTGTTCCTCCGTCATCATTTATTCCTGCACCAGCAGTAGATTCTGCGGTTATAGTTTGCAGACGTCGTCAAGAACCTCCTGTTGAAGTTTGCGATGAGGAACTGTTTTTCCGAGTTGTTAAAGCGGCATTTTCTTTGCGCCGCAAAATGTTAAGCAACTCATTAAAGAGTATGGGAATTACAAGTGAACAATGTACAAAGTGGTTGTCGCTTGCAGGTATAGATAGTAAGCGTAGAGCAGAAACATTGAGCTTGGATGAATTTGCTGCATTGACTAATAGCTTTGCAGATAGTAAAATATGAAAATATATAAAATAAGGGATAAACGTATTTACGTTTATCCCTTATTTTTATAATACTTATGCAGAATCTAATAAATAAAAGCTGTTCATAGCATATAAAGCCTGTGGCAATAAAATATCATATTCTATTGCAGGCATTATAAAAATTATTTCATATGTTTTATTAGACTGATTACTGTTTGCTTTTAAAATAAATTTGTCACCATAGTAATCTTTGTGTCTTTGCAGACAGCAATTCCAAATAATAGTGTTTTCATGCTGCCATTGAAGACATGTTTTAACATTATCATACTTTGGCAAGTTTTGTATGGGATTGAAACTGATAGTATCTTCACTGTTAATAACTGTAACTGCCAACATAAGGTTATTATCTGCTATACGTACTATCATCGCACCTTCTGTGTTTACTAAATCTGCCAATGGATTAACGCCAAAAGCTTTTGGCAGAGCAATACCGTAATTGCCGTTTATATTGCTTATAACGGTGAAATCATTACTTTGCGGAGTTCTCATAAATTGCTTAGGCAGAGGAGGTTTTTCCATAAGGTCTAATTTATGCTTAGATAATGGTGACTTAATAACATTAGAGTTTTCTGCTGTGGATGAAGCAAAAACAGATAGTGGAACTAGTGTATTAGCTGTAAATAAAAATAATACAATTAAAAAGCATAGTTTCATAGATTTTTGCAGATTTCGTTGATTGCAGCTTCATCTACACGCATAGCAATGATTGTTTTTTCTATAAGTTCATCTAAAGTCCAGCCGAGCATTTCAGCACCTTGTTTAATAACATCACGATTACAGCCGGCAGCAAAATGTTTATCTTTAAATTTTTTCTTTAAGGACTTAAGTTCCATATCTTGAACACTTTTAGATGGGCGCATTAGTGCTGCTGCTCCTATCAAGCCGGAAAGTTCATCAACGGCAAAAAGAATTTTTTCCATTGTGTGTTCGGGTGGGATATCAGCTTTTGTAAGACCGTATCCATGGCTGGCAGTAGAACGGATGATATTTTCATCTATACCGTGAGTCCGCATAATTTCTTGTGATTTTACGCAGTGATTTTCAGGATATTGTTCAAAATCCAAATCATGCAGTAAACCAACTGTACCCCAGTAATCTGTTTCGTTTGTGTAACCTAGGTCTTGAGCAAAATAACGCATAATACCTTCTACTGTAAGGGCATGACGTAAATGAAAAGGTTCTTTGTTATATTCACACAGCAATTGCCATGCTTCTTCTCTTGTAAGCATAAGTTTTATCTCCTTATTGTTTTATTCAATAAATCCAGGAGTTGATAAATAGCGTTCTCCTGTGTCTGTGAGCAGAACAACAATAGTCTTATTTGTAAATTCCGGACGATTTGCCAGCTTAGTAGCAGCAAATACTGCTGCACCGGCAGATATTCCGACTAATAAGCCTTCGTGTTTTGCCAGTAAACGGCAAGTTGCGTAAGCATCATCTGCACTTATATCTATAACTTCTTCAACAATAGTCGGATTGTAGTTGGCTGGAATAAAGTTGGCACCTATTCCCTGAATTTTATGGGGACCGGCTTTGCCGCCATTTAGAATAGGAGAGGTATCTGGTTCTACAGCGAAGATTTTGATTGCTGGATTTTGTTCTTTAAGATATTTTCCAGCACCGGAGAGAGAACCACCTGTTCCGATTCCAGCAACGTAAGCATCGAGTTTACCTTCTGTATCACGCCATATTTCTGGACCTGTTGTTGTATAATGAGCAGCAGGATTTGCAGGATTATCAAATTGGCTGGGAATAAAAGAAGATGAGATTTCAGCGGCTAAATCTTTGGCTTTGTCTATAGCACCTTGCATACCCTTATCACCTGGGGTCAGTACAAGTTGTGCTCCATAGGCACGTAATAGATTACGTCTTTCTGTACTCATAGTATCAGGCATAGTCAGAATAACTTTATAGCCTTTTGCTGCAGCGACAGAGGCAAGACCTATACCAGTATTGCCACTGGTGGGCTCTATTATAGTAGCTCCGGGCTTTATTAGACCGCGTTCTTCAGCATCTGTAATCATAGCTAAAGCAATTCTATCTTTAGCACTGCCGGCTGGATTAAAATATTCAAGTTTTGCCAGAATATTGCAGGAAAGCTTTAGTACAGCAGTATAGTTGCCCAGTTCCAGCAGTGGTGTATTACCAATTAAATCAGTGAGATGTTTAGCTATTTTTGTCATATATATCACCTTTCCTTAACGGAATATATAAATACTGCTTATTAAGCAAAGATATGAGCCGCAGTTAAATATTATAATTCAAATTGTGTTTACAGTGGTATTCATTTATGATATCCTGCAAAGTTGTATAATCAACTATACTGTTAATTGATTGCTGAATTTTTTTGTAAAGACCTATAGTTATGCAGGAATCAATTTTATTGCAGGGGGTATCACAGTCTAAGCAGGATACTGGCGCCAGACTGCCTTCAACTGTACGTAAAATTTCTCCAACTGTATATTGTTCAGGTTTGCGTGATAAACGATAGCCGCCCTGTGCACCACGGGCACTTTGAACAAAATCAGCTTTAATCAGTTGATGGATAATCTGTTCTAAATATTTATCTGAAATTTCCTGTCGTTGAGCAATTGTTTTCAAAGGAATAAAGGCTCCAGTATGATTAATAGCCAAATCGAGCATTAATCGCAGAGCATAGCGTCCTTTGGTAGAAATTTTCATAATTTCACCACAACCTTTCTGCTGTTTATATTTTACTATTATTTAGGTATGAATTCAATACTTATGCTTTTATAGCGTATATTGTACGCAT
>CAZQQK010000055.1:0-10586 GCA_964595445.1 uncultured Phascolarctobacterium sp. | reverse complement strand
GATTTACAGTCTGCTCCCTTTAGCCACTCGGGAACCCATCCGTTTAAGACAAAAAGAATTATACCGTATAGTCGATGTTTTGTCAATATATTTCCGTAAAATTTTTTACATTTTTATTTATGCTCAATCATAAACAAAAATTAAGCACGATTACGATAAAGTTAAGTAATCTTTTATCTTTCTAAAAGTGCCAGTCCACGTGAAAATTTACTTCTTGCCTCAGCTTTTATCTTTATTTTTGAAGCAAGGCGTTCCATAAGCTCCAATAAAGTTTTTTTATCTCCTGAAATCAATTCCATTTCCACTTCATCAATGTAATCAATTTTGTTATTTCCAACAATTTTACCTTGATCTACAGCTAATTCTATAACAGCCTCATGATAATCTAAAATATAAATAACACGTTCTACATCTACAACAAATAATAAATGAACCCCCTGCGGTGCTAACGAACTCAACTCAATCCCTAATCCAAGAGCCGCAAAGCCGTCAAGTTTAGGTTTAAACTCACCAACAGGCAAGTTATACTCTTTACGTTCACTAAGCGCGCCTTTACTTTTACCAGAAGTTTTAACTGTAGCTTCATAACTTCCGTCACCTTTATCGCGTACCCGATAAGCAATACCATGCTTGGTAAAATTAAAATCTTCTGTATCATAATATGCACTTATAAGATGTCTTCTTTCAGCACTTTGCACCCGCAAAGCTGCTTTTATGAAATCCAACTGCAGCATTTTCTCAACTTCGTCTTTACTAATCAAAAGTTTAAGTTCAATTTCTGTATTTTGCATCATCATCACTTCCATTCTTAAATTTTTGCTTATGATTATTCTTATGCCACCAATATAATGGTATACCAAAAGCAAATACTGTTAAAGCTGCTGCAAAATAAAAGTTAGTCGTGCCAAAAGAATCAGCTAAAAAATTATACGCTATAGCCCCAGGAAGCATTCCCAATAAAGTAGCCAAACTATATATCTTATAAGGCATATGTACACTGCCGGAAACAACACTTACAGGATCATACGGAAAAATAGGTACTACACGCAATATAAGCATTTTCTTAAAGCTATCTTCTCCAATCAGATAAATTTTTACACGCTCTCCCCAAACGCCGCCAAAATTATTCAGCAACCAGCTGCCTCCTCCATAACGCCCCCAAAGATAACAAAAATTTGCACACCCTAACCCACCAAGAAGTAAAAATAATATTCCCCACAGCGGCCCAAACAATACACCTGCACTTAAGTTCAAAAGCAATGTAGGAACAAGCAACAATGGCCGTATCGTATATACAGAAATATAAATAATTGGTGCCCATACGCCAAAACTGATAACCCAACGGCGTATATCCTCTGCACTTTGCGGATGTGGATTATAAGGGGAAATATATAAAAAATAAAACAGCAACGATATAAATACTAAATAGCAAACTACACGTAGCAGCAGATAAAATTGTTTGTTTTTTTGCATATAAGCCTCGGTCCTCATTGTTCATTGAATACATTTAATTATAAAGTGTTTATCCCTGTATATGCAAGTACTGCCGCAGCTTTTGAAAAATAACTGTGAAAGCCTTGACTTTAAAGCTTATTCATATAATAATTATACCATAAATATAAGATTGCTTATTTTAGACTGCTGTGAAGGCAGACAAATTATAGAAAGTGGTGATTTTATGATTTTTAAATTCGAAGCACAAGCCCCCAAAATTGATGAAAAAGCCTACGCCTTTAATACTGCTACTATTATCGGCAAAGTAGAACTCAAAGAATATGCCAGTGTATGGCCCGGTGTTACTATCCGCGGCGATGTTAACCGTATTGAAGTAGGTCGTTACAGCAATATTCAGGACAACAGCGTTCTGCACGTAGCAGATAAATATGCCTGCATTGTCGGCGATTATGTAACCGTCGGACACTGTGCATTACTGCACGCCTGCACCGTTGAAGATCATTGTCTTATTGGAATGCACTCCACAGTACTGGACGGCGCCGTTATCGGTCACGGTTCTATTGTAGCAGCAGGTGCTGTAGTTACAAAAGGTACTATTGTGCCGCCATTTTCTTTGGTTGCCGGCGTACCTGCCAAAGTAATAAAAACACTCGATGAAACTCAACTGAAAGAAATTCATGCTCAAGCTATAAAATATAAATCTTTATGGACAGAACGTTATGGTTTGCTGCCAGACAACGACGGAGAACGTTATCACGGAGAACAAATTGTCTAATAATAATTTTAAAACCTGCGGTTTTTATAGCCGCAGGTTTTATTATGCAAAAATTCAATTAAGTCCCTCATTATCATCCCAAAGTACTACAGCATCCTCACGTAAAGAATCCTGCACTTTGATAATGCGTTGGTTAGCACTTCCACGAAAACGAAGATTGGGGTTTTTCAGTTCTAAAACAAACTCACCGTCAACTAAAACATCAATATACGAAAGCATTTCCTCCGTAATCTCCCAAGAACCAAGATTACCAGTAAGCATATCCTTTTCAAAATTATAGCCGCTGTAACACCACACATCCTTATTTGGATATTCTTTTTTTACCTTACGCAAAAGCTGTACTAATACCTTTTGATTAACAGGCTCAAACGGCTCTCCTCCTAAAAGGGATAAACCACGTATATATTCATTTGCTAAGAGCTCCAATATCTCATTTTCTGTTATCTCAGTATAAGGCTTACCATAATTAAAATCCCATGATTCCGGATTAAAACAACCTTTACAGTGATGTGTACATCCGCTTACAAACAAAGAAACACGCAATCCTGGTCCATTAGCAATATCTAAATTCTTTATTGTTGCATAATTCATCAGGTATCACCTTCTTACAAATGCATAACCCTAGATTTAATTTCTTTGGTTTTACCAACATTCCAGAAATTTTCTCCCAAATAGCCACAAGTTCGACGGATGACTGTCATCTTGGCGTGGTCTTTATTATGACATACAGGACATTCCCATTCATTATCTTCATTTATACTAATCTCACCATCAAATCCGCAAACATGGCAATAGTCAGATTTAGTATTGAACTCTGCATATTGAATATTATCATAAATAAATTTTACAACTTCCTCCAATGCTTCAGTATTATGTCGCATATTAGGAATTTCTACATAAGAAATAGCACCACCGGAAGATATATTCTGAAAATGACTTTCAAATTTAAACTTGGTAAAAGCATCGATATTCTCACGTACATCAACATGATAGGAATTAGTATAATATCCTTTATCTGTAACATCCTCAATTGTACCAAAATGTTCTTTATCAATACGTGCAAAGCGATAACACAAGCTTTCTGCTGGTGTTCCATATAAGCCAAAGCCTATTCCTGTTTTAGCCTTCCATTTATCACATGCTCCACGCAAACGATTCATAACACGTAAGGCAAATTCCTCACCGATAGGATCAGTATGGCTTACCCCTTTCATCAGCTTTGTAACTTCATAAAGACCAATATAGCCGAGAGAAATTGTAGAATAGCCATTTTCTAAATATTCATCAATAACTTCGCCTTTTTCCAAGCGCGCAATAGCACCATATTGCCAATGAACCGGGCTTACATCGCTTTTAATTCCTTTAAGAGCATTATGACGGCACATCAAGGCTTCATAGCAAAGCTCTAAACGTTCATCCAAAAGCTGCCAAAACTTCTGCTCATCTCCTTGAGAAATAATACCAATCTGAGGCAGATTCAAAGAAACAACACCTTGATTAAACCGTCCTTCAAATTTATATTTACCGTCTTTATCCTTCCATGTTGATAAAAAGCTACGACATCCCATAGGAGAAAATACATTTCCTTCATAATTTTCCCGCATCTTTTTCGCACTTATATAATCTGGATACATACGTTTAGCACTGCACTTTACCGCCAAACGAGTAATATAATCATATTTGCCGCCTTTTAGACAGTTATGCTCATCAAGTACATAAACAAGCTTAGGAAATGCAGGTGTTACATATACGCCCTTATCATTTTTTATTCCCTGCAAACGCTGACGCAGAATTTCCTCTACAATCATAGCATTCTCTTTCAGATAAGGATCATCTTCTCTAAGATTCAAAAATAAAGTTACAAAAGGAGACTGTCCATTAGTAGTCATCAAAGTATTAATCTGATACTGTATTGTCTGAACACCGCCTTTTAATTCGTAACGCAGACGTTCATCAGTCAAACGCTCCAGTGTAACCTCATCTATTGTATCACCGGAAGCGGCTAAAATACCCTTTTTAAACTTTTCATAGCTTTTACGTAAATATTTACCTAAATGGCAGATATCCACAGATTGTCCGCCATACTGACTGGAAGCAACAGAGGCTATAATCTGTGTCATAACAGTACAAGCAACCTGGAAGCTTTTTGGGCTTTCAATCATTTTACCGTTCATAACAGTGCCATTATCCAACATATCGCCAATATTAATTAGACAACAATTAAAAATCGGCTGAATAAAATAATCAGCATCATGAAAGTGAAGAACGCCTTCTTCATGTGCTCTGGAAATTTTTTCAGGAAGCATAAGACGCTTTGTCAAATCCTTAGAAACTTCGCCGGCAATTAAATCTCGCTGCGTTGCCGCCATAGTAGCATTTTTATTAGAATTTTCTTCCATTACATCCTTATTGCTGTTGCGAATCAACGACAATATAGATTCATCTGTAGTATTAGCTTTACGTACTAAAGCACGTTGATAACGATATATAATATATTGTTTAGCTAACTCAAACTTACCAGCATCCATCAAACTATGCTCTACAATATCTTGAATATCTTCAACCAAAAGACGCTTACGATTGCGATTTTGTACACTAGCAGCAATCTGATGAATTTTATCCTCCTCTATTTGGAATCCAGGCTCTACAGCAGCATTCGCTTTTTGAATAGCAACAACTATTTTATTGCCGTCAAAATCAACAGTTGTCCCGTCTCGCTTAATAACCTTCATATTCACCAGCATCCTTTCTTGAAAATATATATTAAGTATTATTATTGCATAAGACCCATAATTTATCTGATACAGTCTAAATCTCAAGTTGGCAAAATTTATAATAGCCGTGACATTTTTATTGCGTACTTATTCTAGCACAATATATCGTATGTGTCAAAAGCTTTTTCGCAATATATTGTTGTTGGATTTAGTAGACTAATTTTCAGTAATTGTATCATTTAATATATTTTTTTCTATTTTAGTTACTTCGCTTTACATAATAGTCTAGCAAGGGGATATGTTCCATAAAAAAGAAGTAAAAGTTAAACTATTTTCCTGTTTTTAAGCTATTATCTTTGTGCACAACCAAAAAAAATGGTACAATACTAGTTGTCATATTATTTTTAGGAGTGTTATTTATGAATAAACAAGCTGCTTCAAGGCAAAATACAAAGGGTATATTCATGCTGACTTTATGTGCATTTATCTGGGGTACAGCCTTTATTGCTCAAAGCATAGGCGGAGAATACGCTGAACCATTAACCTTTAACTGTGCACGCAGCGTATTAGCTACAATATTTTTAACTGGCTGTTGTTTCTTGTTTGATAAACTGTCAGGAAAAAATTTCAACCTACTCGGCAGCACTGAAACAATTTACAAAAAGAAGCTTATCAAAGGAGGTATTACCTGCGGTCTATTTTTATCATTGGCAATGCTTTTCCAACAAATAGGAATTATGTATACTACTGTAGGCAAAAGCGGCTTTATTACTGCCTTATACATTGTACTAGTTCCCGTTCTCAGCTATATTGTTTATCACAGAGCAGTTTCTCTGCTGCAAGGAATCAGCGTAGCAATAGCAGCTATAGGTATGTATTTTATATGTATCAACGAAGGATTCAGCATTAACAAAGGAGATTTTTATACACTTCTGTGTGCATTCTGTTTTGCAGCACAAATTATCTATGTAGAAAATATTATAAAAAATTTAGATGGTGTACGCCTTTCTTTAATACAATTTGCTGTATGTTCCTTAGTAAACGGTATCTTAATGCTATTTTTCGAAAATCCCTCTCTAACAAATATCATGCTCGGCTGGCTTCCCATAGCATATGCTGGTATTATGTCAAGTGGCGTAGCCTATACCCTGCAAATCGTTGGTCAAAAGCACGTTAGCTCTGTCTTAGCCTGTATGTTGATGAGTTTGGAATCTGCTTTCGCTCTTCTAAGCGGTTGGTTAATTCTTGGTCAAGCAATGAGTCTAAGAGAAATCTTTGGTTGTTGTTTAGTATTTGCTGCTATAATACTTGCACAAATACCACAAGAATTATTAGGACTAAAACAAAAGAACAGTTATAATTAATTCTCTTGTACATTCAAAAAAGTCGTCAGATTTTTTTATCTGACGACTTTTTTATTTCAACTAATTTTTTATCTTATAGTTTCCTTTAACCATTCTTCAAGAAAAGGAACAGCATATTTCCCCATGCTCTCATATACAGTTGCAAGCGGGTGAATTCCATCAAGATAGTTTTTCTCCCTAGTTGTATCATCTAAGCCTACAACAGTTTGTAAATCTAAAAGGAATACTCTATCTGAGTAACTATTTTTTATCTCCTGTCTTAATTTAAGTAAATGGTGGTTTAGATATCCATCACCGCTGAGCAATGGCATAACTATACAAAGAAAATACTGCTCTTCTTTGCAAAATTCTACAAGTCTATTATAATCATCCATAATTGCCTCAAGTTTACGTCCTTGAAGAATATCATTCGCACCACCCAAAAAAAGTATATGTTTAACATACAGCGGTAATTTATACTGCCGTACACGAAAAATAATATCATCGCAGCAATCACCGCAAACACCGTAATTCAGCATTTTAACAGAAAGATTTTTTTCCACCTGTACCGTCCATGAGTAATCAATACCAAAAGGAAATCCATAAATTAACGAATCACCATAACAGGCAATATATTGCATACAAATCCCTGCCTTACTGTTCAATCTGTAAATATCGACAAACAAAAAAATTTTTCTTATAATATCTTTAGTATAGCTACAAATAACAACATTAGCAACATAGCTTACTCATAAAATCATTCTAATCTTCTTCTATACATACTATATAAAAAGGAGGAACAATTTATGGATCATTTTCAAATTCATGCACCAACACAGATTGTTTTTGGGAAAAACACAGAAATACAAACAGGTCAATGGTGTAAATACTATGGTGCTCACAAAGTTTTAGTACATTTCGGCGGACAAAGTGCACAAAAAAGCGGTCTTTTAGATCGTGTATGCACCAGCTTACGTAGTGAAGGATTAGAATATATACTTCTTGGCGGAGTTGTACCAAATCCACAATTAACATTAGTACATAAAGGTATAGAAATTTGCCGTCAAGAAAACATTGATTTTATTCTGGCAGTTGGCGGCGGCAGCGTTATCGACAGCGCAAAAGGTATTGGTTACGGTCTGGCAAATCCAGGAGAAATATGGGATTACTATATGAAAAAGAACGAAGTCACAGCCTGTATTCCACTTGGTGCCGTTCTTACCATTGCTGCTGCCGGCAGTGAAATGAGCAACTGCAGTGTTATTACTAACGAAGAAGGTTGGTTAAAACGCGGTCTTTCAACTGATTACGGCTATTGTAAATTCGCTATACTGAATCCAGAACTCACTTATACGCTTCCTGCATACCAAACAGCATGCGGCTGTACAGACATTATAATGCATACATTAGAACGTTATTTCACATCACCTTCTACCCATCAACTTTCACTAATTGATGGCATTGCCGAAACATTACTGCGCAATGTTATACGTAACAGCAAAATCGTTCTTAATGAGCCTGAAAATTATAATGCTCGTGCAGAAATCATGTGGAGCGGTACACTGTCGCATAATGAAACTACAGGTGACCGTACCTTCGGTGATTGGTCATGCCACCAGTTAGAGCATGAACTCAGCGGTATGTTCGGTGTGGAACACGGTGCAGGTCTGGCAGCAATTTGGGGAAGTTGGGCACGTTATGTATATAGAGAAAATCCTGAACGTTTCGCTCAGCTTGCTGTAAATGTTTTCTCTATACCTTATAATTATCATAAACCAGAAGTTACGGCACTGGAAGGTATTACAGCCATGGAAGAATTTTTCCGGCATATAGGCATGCCAACTAATATAAATAAACTCATAAACAGAAATTTAACAGAAGAAGAAATAAAAACTTTAGCTTATAAATGCAGTTTTAAAAATACTCGTACCATCGGTCAGTTCAAAGTATTGAATCTAAAAGACATGGAAAATATTTATAGAGCAGCAAAATAAAATCATAACCAAAAAAAGGAACGATACGAAGCAATTCATATCGTTCCTGAAAAATTTTATATTATTTTTGCATTCTTGCGAAAAAGCATCAATCAAACTATAAACTTACATTGCTGCTTCTTCAACAGGATATACACTAATCTGGCGTTGGTCACGACCTTTACGTTCAAATTTAACGCGGCCTTCAACTTTAGCATAAATAGTATAATCCTTGCCCATACCAACATTGTTGCCCGGATGGAATTTAGTACCACGCTGACGAACAATGATGCTGCCAGCAGTTACCAACTGGCTGTCATGAGCTTTAGTTCCCAGGCGTTGTGCATTAGAATCACGACCGTTGTGGGAGCTACCAGTACCTTTTTTATGTGCATGTAATTGCAGAATAATTTCAAACATTACTTTCACCTCCTATGTTCCTTTATACGAACATATTGCGGACACTGCCGAACTATTGATTCCAAACCATATACCATAGTCTGTAAAATAGCTTCCGTCAGGTCTGTAGGCGCACTGTTCAATGCGACCTCTAAAATTCCGTCTTTCTGATTAACGACATAAGACGGCCTAAGTTTCAAATGTCTTTCCAAGCCAAGCAAAGGCGCCTGTGTCAATGAAGAAACAGCACTACAGATAATATCAGTGCCTTCTTCACTAAAACCAGCATGACCACTAACTTTATAACCAATAATCATACCTTGCTCATTCCTGAACAAATCAACATTCACCATAGTTTTGATTAAGCTTCAATAGCAGTAATTTCAACAGTAGTGAACGGTTGACGATGACCTTGACGTTTACGATAGTTGGATTTAGCTTTGTATTTGAAAACGAAAATTTTATCTGCTTTGCCGTGTTCTACAACTTTTGCAGTAACTTTAGCACCTTCAACAACAGGCTTACCAATCTTCACGTCAGCATCATTTACAACGGTCAGAACTTCTTCAAAAATAACTTCTGCACCAACTTCTGCATCCAATTTTTCAACTTGCAGAGTTTCGCCTTCGCTTACACGGTATTGTTTACCGCCAGTTTTGATAATTGCGTACATCTATTGCACCTCCCTTAATGATAGACTCGCCAAATACGGTACCCTTTAATCAGGGATTTTCAGAACCTCTCTGCGCGGTTGGGGACAGACTTATTCAGTCTATACTGGAATATTTTAACTCATAAAATGTTATTTGTCAACACTGCTGTTATCTAAAATCATAAAACTTTCACTATGCAAGGAAGCATCACTTTCTATTTTCAGAGAACACGCTAACTCACGCTCCCAAGCGTGTAAGTCTTTGCTTATCAGCCATTCTGACAACCAAGGGTTTGTAATGATAAGTAAGTTCTTAGAACTTCTGCTGCGTTTTAACAACGAACGTAAACGACGTTTAATCTCCAAAGCTAAAGTTTCTCTGCTTTGAACTCTGCCGCTGCCATTACATTCAGGACAAGGAGCATACAAAACACTAGATAAGTTTTGGCGTGATTTTTTACGGGTAATTTCTACAAGATTAAGTACCGTAATGTCCTGTAATTTAGGATGCATTTTATCGCCTGCTAAAGCCTGATGCAAAGTATTTAGAATTTCTTTTTTATGATTATCTGTATGCATATCAATAAAATCTACTACAATAATTCCGCCAATATCTCTTAACCGCAGCTGACGAGCAATTTCAAGTGCAGCCTCCCGATTAATCTGCATTATCGTTTCTTCCAGATTTTCTCGTCCACTGAACTTTCCACTGTTAACATCAATTACAGTCATAGCTTCTGTATAATCAATAACCAAATAGCCACCGCTAGGCAGTGCAACCTGTCTGTCACTGATACCAGCAATATCCTCACTCTTTCCATTATAAGCAAAAATATCTTCTACCCCTTGATATAAGGTTAACTTAACAGACTTCGCTCTAGGTACAACCTTTATCTGTTCTTCTATCCTTTTATAAATAGACAAACTATCAACAACTATTTCACTTAATGTCGGCTGTAAATAATCACGTACAATACGAACTGGCAAATCTAACTCTCGCCTCAACAAACACGGTGCTTTAGCAACCCGCTGCCGTGCCTCCAATATACGCCAATCATTTACTAATTCTTTTATATCCCTCTCTAAAAGTTCACCGTCAACATCTGCTGCTGCTGTTCTTACAACAACTCCCATATTTTCCGGTTTTGTCAAACTGCAAATATCTTGCAACCGTTTTCGTTCCATTTTATCAGTTATTTTCCGGGAAATAGCAATATAATCAGAATAAGGCAGAAGAACAAAATATCGTCCAGGTAAGGTAATATCCCTAGTAGA
>CAZQQK010000054.1:3761-10898 GCA_964595445.1 uncultured Phascolarctobacterium sp. | reverse complement strand
CAGCCAATAAAACTGCTACGCTAAAAAAGTCTAACTTTTTGGGGTCACCTCATTTATCAATATCAAGGCTCCTGTTTTTTACGCCTTTTACAATCGTTGACATTGCAGTACTTTAACCGTTATAATTATTATATTGATTTCAAAACAAAAGAGGTAATAATATGAGTAAAATTATTCTTACTGGCGATCGTCCTACTGGACGCCTGCATGTAGGTCATTATGTCGGCTCACTGCGCCAGCGTGTGCAACTGCAAAATTCCGGCGAATATGATAAGGTATATATTATGATTGCAGATGCTCAGGCATTAACAGATAATGCTGAACATCCTGAAAAAGTACGTAAAAATATTATTGAAGTAGCACTGGACTATCTTGCGGTAGGTCTTGATCCAGAAAAATCAACTATGTTCATTCAATCTATGGTACCTCAGCTTACTGAGCTTTCTTTCTACTATATGAACCTTGTAACAGTATCACGTTTACAGCGTAATCCGACCGTAAAAAATGAAATTAAACTGCGTAACTTTGAAGCAAGCATTCCTACTGGTTTCTTTTGTTATCCAATAAGTCAGGCTGCTGATATCACTGCTTTTCGTGCCAACGTAGTTCCTGTAGGCGAAGATCAACTTCCTATGCTGGAGCAGTGCAAAGAAATTGTTCATAAATTTAATTCTGTATATGGAGAAACTCTCATTGATCCAGAAATTATGCTGCCTAAAAATGATGCTTGTCTGCGTTTGCCAGGCACTGACGGCAAAGCAAAAATGAGTAAATCTTTAGGAAACTGTATCTATCTTTCTGACGAACCAGAAGAAATAAAAAAGAAAATTATGTCTATGTATACAGATCCCGACCATATACGTGTACAAGATCCCGGTAAGGTAGAAGGAAATCCTGTTTTCACATATCTGGATGCATTCAGCCGTACAGAACATTTTACTGAATTTCTGCCTGAATATAATAACCTCGATGAACTGAAAGCACATTATATGCGCGGCGGTCTCGGCGATGTAAAAGTAAAAAAATTCCTCAATAATGTACTGCAAGCAGAACTCTCCCCCATTCGTGAACGCCGTCGTATGTGGGAACAGCGTATTCCTGAAGTTTATAATATTCTGCGTGCCGGCAGTGAAGCTGCTGCCGCCGCTGCTGCTGCTACATTAAATGATGTTCGCAGTGCTATGCGTATTAATTACTTTGATGATGAAGAATTAATGAATATGCCATACGAAAAACAACACTAAAAAATAAACTCCTTGTCCCATTATGAACAAGGAGTTTATTTTTTATTTTTTACTCTCTTAATTTAGCTTTATAAGCTTCGGCAACCTCAGCAATAACCTGCTTCATTGAAGCATCTACTTCTGCATCAGTCAATGTACGGTCAGCTGCTTGATAAGTCAAACTAAATGCCATAGACTTACAGCCTTCCGCCACCTGTTTACCAGTATAAATATCAAAAACACGCACATTTTGGAGCAGTTCACCTGCATGTTTACGAATTACCTGTTCCAATTCAGCATTAGATACATCTACAGGAACAACAACTGCAATATCACGATTCATGCTGGGGAACTTAGGCAAATGCTTGTACTGCGGCACACAGACTGCACTATCAACCAAAGATTCTACAGCCATTTCCAATACATAAACCGTCTGAGCTAATTCAAAGTTTTCCTGTACTACAGGATGAACTTCACCGAAAGAACCAACTGTTCTACCGTTAATAACTATATCACAGCTCTTTCCTGGATGCAGATACGGCTGATTGCTGCGAACAAAAATATAATCGCTGACCTGCATTGTCTCCAGCAATCCTTCAACAATTCCTTTCATATCATAAAAATCAACATTTCCTTTATCTGCACACCAGTTTAAAGCTTCACGACTTCCGCTCAAAACCACAGTCAGCAAAGACTTTTCTACAGAATCTTCAGTAAGAGGCAAAGCCTTTGGTAAAAATACACGACCAACTTCAAACAAAGCTACACTATTATTGTGATTGCGTAAATTAAAGGAGGCTGTCTGCAAAGCACTCGGAACCATAGTAGTTCTCATCACTGAAAAAGCATCTGTAATCGGATTCAGTAATTCAATACACTTACGACGGCTGTCCGTATTATCCAGCAACATTTTATCATACGCATTAGCCTTAATAAAACTGTAAGTCATCATTTCACTAAGACCGGCAGAAGTCATATAATCCTGTACTGCATCTTTAACATCATCAAGAACGGACTGACGACCCTGTGTAATTGTTAATTCCGGTTGATGGCTCTCAATGAAATCATAACCATGCATACGAGCAATTTCTTCGCTAATATCAGCGTCACAATCGATATCTTTTCGCCAGCTTGGAGCAGTAATAACAAGTTGTTCGCCGTCCTGCTCTACTACAAAACCAAGCTTCTGCAAAATGCTGATTATTTCCTCACAATTGATATCAAAACCTATTCGACTATTAATTTTTGCAGCAGTTGTTGTAATCACAGCAGGTTTTACTTCTTCCGGATAAGCTTCAACAATACCGTTGAATGTTTCGCAAGCTCCCATCTGCTCCAACAAATGTGCTGCACGATTTAAGGCATCATGATTACGAATAATATCCACACCGCGTTCAAAACGACCGCTTGCCTCACTGCGCAGACCCAAAGCACGTGAAGTACGGCGAATGGAAGGTCCATGGAAAGAAGCAGCCTCTAAAATAACTGTTTTAGTAGCATCTGTTACTTCTGTCAGCAAACCACCCATAACACCGCCAAGGCCAGCAGCTTTTTCTGTATCACCAATAGTAATCATAGATGAAGTCAGCTCACGTTCTTTACCATCTAATGTAGTCAGCTTCTCTCCATCTTCTGCACGACGAACAATAAGTTTATGACCTGCAACCTTATCAGCATCATAAGCATGCATAGGCTGTCCCAACTCCAACATTACATAGTTAGTAACATCTACTACATTACTGATAGGACGCACACCGCAGGCACGCAAACGACGCTGCATCCACTCTGGGGACGGAGCAATCTTTATATCTTTCAAAACACGAGTTGCAAAACGACTGCACAACTCAGGAGCAGCAATTTTTACATCTACATAAGCATCCGCTTTGCCATCAGCTGCCTCCCTAACATCCATTGCAGGCATTTTTAAAGGACAACCAGTAATTGCACTGATTTCACGCGCTAAACCAATAATGCTGAAACAATCAGCACGATTGCTTGTAAGATCAATATCAATAACAGTATCATTCAAACCAATAACTTCTTTTACATCTACACCAATAGGAGTATCAGGAGGCAGAATAAAAATACCGTTTCGCTGTTCCGGAAGCAGCAGCTTAGAGTCAATACCCAGTTCATCTGCACTGCACAGCATACCAAATGAATCTAAACCACGCATCTTGGCTTTTTTCAGTTTCATACCTTCAGGATTACGACTGCTCGGCGGCAGTACACTTCCTACCACAGCAACAGGTACAATATCATATTGCTGAACATTCTGCGCGCCTGTCAGAATCTGTACTAAACCACCTTCCTGCCCATAATCCATCATACAAACCCACAGGTGGTCACTATCAGGATGACGGCTTATTTCCATAACTTTACCTGTTACAACACCTTCAAGACCCTCTCCTAATTTTGTAACAGTATCAACTTCTAATCCAACGCGAGTGATTTTATCACATAACTCCGCAGTGGAAATATTTATATCTACATATTCTTTTAACCATTCTAATGATGCAAGCATAATTAGCCTCCTTATTTGAACTGACTGATAAAACGCTGATCGTTTTCAAAGAAAAGACGCAGATCATCAATACCATATTTCAACATGGCAATACGTTCCACACCTAAACCAAAAGCAAAGCCAGTCATTTTTTCAGGATCATAGCCGCTCATACGCAGTACATTAGGATGCACAACACCTGCACCCAAAATTTCCAACCAGCCGCTGTCCTTGCAGACATGGCAACCTCCGCCCTCAGCATGGCAGATGGGGCAGGAAACATCAACTTCCACAGAAGGCTCAGTAAAAGGAAAATATGATGGACGCAGACGAACTTTAACATCATTACCGAACATTTCTTTACAGAACAATTCTAATGTACCTTTTAAATCAGCAAGACTAATA
This sequence comes from uncultured Phascolarctobacterium sp., assembly GCA_964595445.1. Classification (GTDB taxonomy): domain Bacteria; phylum Bacillota; class Negativicutes; order Acidaminococcales; family Acidaminococcaceae; genus Phascolarctobacterium_A. The sequence goes on along the minus strand of CAZQQK010000054.1, from coordinate 6,767 downwards.
TTTTTATCTACAACAAGCCCCTCAACCTGATGGAACATCGGTGAATGTGTCGCATCATAATCACAGCGGTAAACAGTACCAGGACATATCATACGAATAGGAGTATTTGGTTCCATCCTCTCCAAAGTACGCGCCTGTACACCAGAAGTTTGTGTACGCAGCAAATAATTATCTGTAATATAGAAAGAATCCTGCATATCCAAAGCTGGATGATCTGGCGGCAGATTAAGAGCTGTAAAATTATGATATACATCTTCTATTTCAGGGCCGTCACAAACATCAAAACCCATACGCATAAAAATTTTCTTAATTTCACGAAGCGTTAAAGTTACAGGATGCAGATGACCAGACTTAGGCTTACGTCCAGGAAGTGTGATATCCACCTTTTCATTAGCAAGTTTATCTGCTAATGCTTTTTCTTCCAAAACAACAGCTTTTTCATTAATATTCTTTTCCAACTCAGCTTTAATTTCATTAACAATCTGTCCAATTTTCGGACGTTCTTCTGCTGGAAGTTTACCCATTCCGCGCAGAATTTCTGTCATAGGCCCTTTTTTACCAAGATATTTGACACGTAAATCTTTAAGTTCTTCCAGAGAGCTCACAGCAGCAAGCTCATTCAAAGCTTGTACTTTTATCGCTTCAAGTTTCTCTTTCATTCTTTCAACCTTCCTTTTTCTGTCTAAGTCTAGAGATATTAATAAAAATGAAAAACCCCTGCAAAACTTCATAAGTTTACAGGGGCGAAATAGTTCGCGGTACCACCCAAATTTATTGCTTCATTTGCCAGCCTTAACGCAGCCTTACGCCAACCCTACTCAACATTGCAGCCTTCAGGCAGGACACTCCCAAGAGAACTTCAACATAAGCAGCTGTGCGAAGCTTGCAGCCGATGACTTCACTTTCTGTGACATTTACTTATACCTACTTGCTTGTTCATAGTGTTATCAGGGGTATATTCAATTGAAGTTAATTATAGCACTTTTTAACAAAGTCTGCAAGGAAAGAAAATAGTCCACAATAAGTATATACCATTTATAATTTTTAATTAAAGCAAATAAAAAAGCTCCCATCAAGGAAGCGTAATTCTAAAATGGTGGCGGCGCACGGATTCGAACCGCGGACACTGCGGGTATGAACCGCATGCTCTAGCCAACTGAGCTACGCCGCCAAAAGCAAGCATTAAAAGCACTCTATGAGCACTTAAAGCTTATTATTAAACTGGAGCTGATGACCAGGATTGAACTGGTGACCTTATCCTTACCAAGGATACGCTCTGCCGACTGAGCTACATCAGCTTATAAAATGGTTGCGGGGGGCGGACTTGAACCACCGACCTTCGGGTTATGAGCCCGACGAGCTACCAACTGCTCCACCCCGCGATGTAATATTGGTGGATGGGGTTGGATTCGAACCAACGAAGCGAAACGCGGCAGATTTACAGTCTGCTCCCTTTAGCCACTCGGGAACCCATCCACATATAACAGTGTTATTATATTATAAAACAGAAAATTTGTCAAGGTTTCTGCAATAATACAAATAATATATTTCTAAAATATTTACTGCCATCGCTGGCGCAGTGCTTCAAACATAACAACACCTGCTGCCATTGCTACATTCAAAGATTCTGCCCTTCCCTGCATAGGAATAAAAACACGCTTATCAGCCTCTGCAAGTAAAAATTCACTTACACCATTAGCTTCATTTCCCATTACAAAAGCCAAACGTCCGCTTAAATCGGCTTTATACAAATTATCAGCACCAGAAAGACTTGTTACCAATACTTCATAACCTGCTTTTTTTGCAGCTTTCGTAAAATACTGCTCTGTCAAACTGCTTATAACCGGTACATGGAACAATGACCCCATAGAAGCACGCACTGTCTTAGGTGCATAAATATCAGCACTGCCTTTAAGCAAAACCATACCGCCTATACCAGCAGCATCAGCTGTTCTCAGCATTGTACCAACATTTCCTGGATCACCTATTCTATCCAAAACTAAAAGCATTTTACCTGTTTTCAATAACTGCTCAAGTGAAGGTTCTTCAATCATGCAAACAGCAATTATTCCCTGAGGAGTTTCGGTATCAGCAATTTTCTTCATTACGCTGTCACTGACACAAATAAGTTTTATTTGTTTTGCAGCAGCAAGTTCTAAAACACTGCGTGTACGCTCATTCTCGATAGAAGTATAAAAAATTTTTTCTACCTTACCATAAGCCAGTGCCTCCTCTACTGTTCGCAGACCTTCAGCAAGAAACAGTCCCTGCTGCTGACGATATTTTTTCTGCTTCAGTTCAGCTGCTGATTTAACAGCAGGATTATTAACAGCTGTTATTTCCATCATTTTCTCCTTAATTTTTTATTTTATAACAAGTATACTCTTATCCTATCTGCAACGTCAATCCCAGATATATTAATGTTCCTAAAAAAGAAAATAATGCCTGCTCCTTTTTTAGGGAACAGGCATTGTAAAATCTGTAATTCTTACAGAGCAGCTTTAGCAGCTTCTACAAGCTTAGCAAAAGCAGCTGCATCATAGATAGCCATATCAGCCATAACTTTACGGTTCATTTCAATACCAGCTTTGGTAAGACCGCAGATAAAACGGCTGTAGCTCATACCATTAGCACGAGTTGCAGCATTGATACGAGCAATCCACAAACGGCGGAACTCACGTTTCTTAGCACGACGGTCACGACGTGCATAGAAAAGACCTTTCATTACGACTTCGTTAGCTTTTTTGAATTGTTTGCTGCGAGAGCCATAGTAACCTTTAGCTAATTTCAGAATGTGTTTATGACGACGATGAGCAGTAACGCCCACTTTAACTCTTGCCATTGTTAATTTCCTCCTTTAATCTCTTGCTGATGCTTATGCATACGGCAGCATTTTTGCTACATGTTCTTTGTCACTCTTGTGAACTAAAGCTGCTTTACGCAGATTTCTCTTACGTGCAGGAGATTTATGTTCGAGAATGTGGCTCTTGGAGTTTTTAAAATGTT
>CAZQQK010000054.1:0-3751 GCA_964595445.1 uncultured Phascolarctobacterium sp. | reverse complement strand
CACCAGAAGCAGTTTTCTTGAAGCGCTTTGCAGCAGCTCTACGGGTTTTCATTTTCGGCATTGTAAATTCCTCCTCTATTATTTAGCAGGTTTAGGCGCAACAATCATAATCATGTTTTTGCCTTCTAATTTGGGCACTCTTTCTACGACGGCTATTTCTTTAAGCTGCTGTGCCATGCGATTCAGCAGCACTTCGCCAAGCTCAGGATGAGACAGTTCGCGGCCACGGAACATGATGGTTACTTTTACCTTATCGCCATCTTCCAGGAAACGTACTGCATTCTTATACTTAACGTTGAAGTCATGATCCTCAATACCAGGACGCAGCTTAACTTCCTTAATGTCGAAGGTTTTTTGTTTCTTACGAGCTTCTTTTTCACGTTTCTGTTGCTCATAACGATACTTGCCGTAATCCATAATCCGGCACACGGGCGGTTTTGCTGTTGGAGCAATTTCAACCAGATCCAGATGATTTTCGACCGCAAGTTTCAGAGCGTCACGGCTGGACATAATGCCAAGCTGTTCGCCCCCATTGGCAATAACACGCACTTCACGCGCACGAATTTCTTCGTTGATACGCAAGCTTTCTTTACTTATAACAATTCACCTCCAGGAACGCTGTGTAAGTTCTTAGCTTACTAAAAAAATAAAAGCGGGCAGAACAAATCCACCCGCAGTAATACATATCCAACCCTGTCGAGTCATAACCGCAAGGTGAGAAGCGAGTGGCTTCTGCTTTGTTACCTTGATATGATACCACAAAGTTAAATTCATGTCAACACTATTTTATTTTCTTGCTGCCAATTGACTGTCGATAATAAAAATTCCGCCTATATTGTCACCGATAAGTTCTAATTTGGCTGCAATCTCTGCTGCACTTGCTTCTTCTTCAACCTGTTCGTCAATAAACCACTGCAAATGATTCTGTGCCGCATAATCTTTATGTTCCAGTGCCAATTCGTACAAAGCACGAATACGCTCAGTAACATATTTTTCATGTGCCAAAACCTTAGTAAACAGTTCTAAAGGACAACCATATTCAGCAGGCGGCATTTCAATGGTTAACAGTTCCGGAGTTTCTCCTCGTTCCTGTACAAATTTCATCAACCGCAGTGCATGTCCGCGTTCTTCTTCATACTGCTTGTACAGCCAATGCGCCATACCTTTAAGATTTTTTGCTTCCATACTAATACTCATAGCCAAATACATATAAGCAGAATAAAATTCAGCCTGAATCTGCTCATTAAAGGCTTGTAAAATTTTTTCATCCATAATCTAAACCTCCTTTTCAGCTCAGTCCTATTTTCTAAGCTTATTGCTTGATATTTTTATTATATCATGCAACCAGTGTCATTTATGTTTACAAACAGTGACAAGTTCACAAACTATTAAAAGGCAGAGCTGTAGCTTAATTAAATACAGACTCTGCCTTTAGGAGGTTCAAAAAACTATTTATCTTTTATTCTTAATTTCATCTAACAGCATAGAAAGGAAGTCATCCTGTGACATAGCACCAACATCGCCTTCTCCACGACGGCGTACATTTACGGTACCTTCTGCCATTTCCTTGTCACCCACTACCAAAGTATAAGGTACTTTTTGTACTTGAGCTTCACGAATCTTGTAACCAAGTTTTTCATTGCGATCGTCTAAATGTACACGCAGTCCCAGCTCAAACATTTTATCTGCCAAAGCTTTTGCATAGTCTACATGCTTATCAGTAATAGGCAGAATACGTACCTGACAGGGTGCTAGCCAAGCAGGGAAAGCACCTGCATAATGTTCAATCAAAATACCAATGAAACGTTCAATAGAACCATAAACAACCCTATGAATCATAACTGGACGATGTTTAAGTCCATCCTCACCAGTATAAGTCAATTCAAAACGTTCCGGCAGCTGCATATCCAACTGTATAGTACCGCACTGCCAGGTACGACCAATAGAATCTGTCAGATGGAAGTCAATTTTGGGCCCATAGAAAGCACCATCGCCTTCATTAATTACATAATCCAGACCGCAGTCCTCCAAAGCATCTCTCAGACCCTGAGTTGCCAATTCCCAAGTTGCATCATCACCCATGGAATTTTCCGGACGTGTAGAAAGTTCAGCATGATACTTCAAACCAAAGGTTGCATAAACCTCGTCAAATAAAGTAATAACATTTTTAATTTCACTGCGTATCTGACTAGGCATCATGAAGATATGTGCATCATCCTGAGTAAAGCAGCGTACACGGAACAATCCATGCAAAGCTCCGCTCAGCTCATGACGATGAACAAGACCAAGTTCACCAGCACGTATAGGCAGTTCTTTATAAGAATGCGGATGCAGTTTATAAACAAGCATACCACCTGGGCAGTTCATCGGTTTAATAGCATAATCCAACTCATCAATCTGTGTAAAATACATATTTTCACGATAATGATCCCAGTGACCGGATGTTTCCCACAGTTTGCGGGAAAGAATCATCGGTGTTTTTATTTCTTGATAATTATAGCGGCGATGAACTTCACGCCAGTAATTAATCAATTCATTGCGAATAATCATACCATTAGGCAAAAAGAACGGGAAACCAGGGCCTTCGTCCATCAAAGCAAAAATATCAAGCTCTTTGCCCAGTTTACGATGATCGCGTTTAGCAGCTTCCTCAAGCATATGCAGATAAGCATCCAGTTCTTCTTTGCTTGAGAAAGCAGTACCGTAAATACGCTGCAGCATTTTATTTTTTTCATTACCGCGCCAATAAGCACCAGCAATGCTCTGTAACTTAAATGCCTTCACACGACCGGTAGTTGGACAATGGGGACCAGCACACAAATCAGTAAAATCGCCTTGGGTATAAGTACTGATAACAGCATCTTCAGGCAAGTCATTAATCAGTTCAACCTTATATTTTTCATCTTTGGCAGCAAACATTGCCAAAGCTTCGCTGCGCGAAATCTCTGCACGAACAAGCGGCAGATTCTGCTTAACTATCTTTGCCATTTCTTTTTCAATAGCTTGCAAATCTTCCGGAGTAAAGGTATGCTCACTGTCTAAATCATAATAAAAGCCATTAGCAATAGCAGGGCCAATAGCAAACTTAACATCCGGGAATAAATGCTGTATAGCCTGCGCCATAACATGGGCACAAGTATGACGAATCGCATGCAGACCTTCCGGAGTATCCGGAGTAACAAACTCCACAGCAGCATCCTGCTCTAATTTATCGCTCAAATCTCTGTTAACACCATCAACAACAGCCAGTAAAGCCTGCTTTCCCAATTTTTGAGATAAGCTTTTAGCTATTTCCAGCAAAGTTGTACCAACGGCAAACTCTTTTACACTGCCGTCTTTTAAAGTTACTTTAATATCAGCCATAATAATCCTCCTTGACTATTTCACAGTAAACACATAGATAAATAAAAAAGCCCCGCTCCCTTCACTTCAGAAAGGGACGGAGATTTCCGCGGTTCCACCCTAATTGATTCAAAAACTTATTAAATCCACTCGGTACCGTTAACGCCGGTTTACGGACTGGCATACTTGCTTTCGCGTTCCGCTGTCAGTTTAAAGGCGGTAAAACTATTCGCTTTTTCCCTGTTGCTCTCAGCCTCGGCAAACATTTTCTGTAGGGCAGACACGATAGTCAATCCTTTGCATTACTGTTAAGATATTTTCTTACTTAACCATTATAACACATTAGCCTTTCTTGTCAAGACAATACTGGAAAAAACTTATTTTTCATAGTATAATTATAAGTATTAAC
>CAZQQK010000053.1:0-11176 GCA_964595445.1 uncultured Phascolarctobacterium sp. | reverse complement strand
GCAGTAGCAAACAGTCTCCTTATGTTGTTATGCAAAAAATCTTAAGTAATTATGTTTTTAGGAGGTGAGGACTTTTTTAGAGATAATCGGTACTGCTGTGGTAGTTGGTCTCGCAGGTGGAGCGGTTGGTTATTTAGTCCGCAAAAACATCGCCGAAAGCAAAATTGCTACTGCTGAAGAACAGGCAATTCGCATCATACAAGATGCAGAGCAATCCGGTGAAGCCAAACGCAAGGAAATAATGATGGAGGCTAAAGAAGAAATCCATCGTTTACGTTCAGAAATGGAACGTGAAAATAAAGACAGACGTAATGACTTGCAGCGTCAGGAACGACGTTTATTGCAAAAAGAAGAAAATCTTGATAGAAAGATAGAGTCTTTTGAGCGTAAGGAAGAAAAGCTTGCTTCTAAAGAGCAGCGTTTAAATGCAACACAGGAAAAAGCAGAGGCTCTATGCAAAAAACAGCAGGAGGAGTTAGAGCGTTTATCTGGGTTGACTAGTGATGAAGCTAAACAGGAACTGTTGCAGTCTTTGGAAGATGAAGTAAAACATGAGTCTGCCATGATGGTAAAAGAACTTGAGCAGCAAGCTAAAGATGAAGCTGACAGAAAAGCCAGAGAGATTATTTCTTTGGCAATTCAGCGTTGTGCTGCTGACCATGTAGCAGAAACTACTGTTTCTGTGGTTGGTTTGCCTAATGATGAGATGAAAGGTCGTATTATTGGTCGAGAGGGTCGCAATATTCGTACATTGGAAACTTTGACTGGTATCGATCTTATTATTGATGATACACCTGAAGCTGTTATTATTTCTGGTTTTGATCCAGTACGTCGTGAGGTTGCTCGTACTGCTTTGGAAAAGCTGATTAATGATGGACGTATTCATCCGTCTCGTATTGAAGAAATGGTCGAAAAAGCTCAAAAAGAAGTTGAGCAGAAGATTAAAGAGGCTGGTGAGCAGGCTACATTTGCTGTTGGAGTACATGGACTGCATCCGGAGCTTATTAAACTTTTAGGTCGTCTAAAATATCGCACAAGCTATGGTCAAAATGTATTGAATCATTCTGTTGAAGTTGCAAATCTTGCAGGTGTTATGGCTTCAGAACTGGGAGTTGACGTAGTTTTAGCTAAACGAGCTGGTCTTTTACATGATATTGGTAAAGCTATTGATCATGAAATGGAAGGATCTCACGTAGAGATTGGCGGCGAAATTGCTAAGAAGTTCCGTGAATCTGAACTGGTAATTAATGCTATTTTGGCTCACCATGGAGATTGTGAACCTAAGAGCGTTGAAGCTGTGTTAGTTTCTGCTGCTGATGCTGTATCTGCTGCTCGTCCTGGTGCTAGACGTGAAACTTTGGAAAGCTATCTTAAACGTTTAAATCGTTTGGAAGAAATTTCTGAATCCTTTGAAGGCGTTGAAAAATGTTATGCTGTACAAGCTGGCCGCGAAATCCGTATAATGGTAAAACCTGATATTGTTGATGATGCTTCTGCTGTGCTTTTGGCACGAGATATTTCTAAAAAGATTGAAGCAGAAATGGAATATCCAGGTCAGATTAAAGTAGTTATTATCCGTGAAACACGTGCTGTAGATTACGCAAAATAAAATATAATAATATATAAGGTACCCTCTTTGCTGGACAAAATCCAGTAAGGAGGGTATCTTAATTTATAAATTATAGACTAAGGCAGAGATATTTTGAGTAGGAAAAATTGTATTAAAGAGACTTCTATTACAAATGATGCCCCATATAAGAATACGTGTATACAATCTTGAGAAGTATTGTACACTAATAACATCTATGATACAATATTTTCCATGGACTAGAGGAGAATAGTCTAAAAGATTAGAAATGTTATTGTGTATTTAGGGGGAATTACAATGTTGGAGATTTTGAGTACTATTGACAGTTTTGTCTGGGGTCCGCCATTAATGATTTTGCTTATTGGTACTGGTATTTTGCTTACTGTACGTTTGGGTTTGCTGCAGGTTGTGAAACTTCCTAAAGCATTGCAGCTTATTTTTACAGCTCGCAGCAAGGGTGAAGGAGATGTAAGCAGTTTCCAAGCTTTATGTACTGCCTTGGCTGCAACCGTTGGTACTGGTAATATTGTTGGTGTTGCTACTGCAATAAAGCTTGGTGGTCCAGGAGCTCTTTTTTGGATGTGGATGGCAGCATTCTTTGGTATGGCTACTAAATATGCTGAAGGTGTATTGGCTGTTAAGTTTCGTACTTATGATGATAATGGGAATGCTTCCGGTGGACCAATGTATTATATTGAGGAAGGCTTAGGTAAAAAGTTTAAGCCTTTAGCTGTAATGTTTTCTGTTTTTGGTGTTATGACTGCAGCTTTAGGCTCTGGTACTTTTACACAGGTAAATGCGATTACTTCTATTATTAATGTATCTTTTGGCGTTTCAGTTTATGTAACAGCAGCTGTTTTAACTATCTTAGTAGGTATTGTCACTATTGGTGGACTGCGTTCTATTGCTAATGTTGCCAGCAAAGTAGTCCCTTTTATGGCTGTAGTTTATATTGTTGCAACAATTTCAGTTTTAGGCTTTTATGCTGATGCACTGCCTGCTGCTATTAAGCTGATTATTGACAGTGCTTTTAATGGTACAGCAGCAGCTGGCGGTTTTGCTGGTGCTGGTATTATGTTAGCAATGCGCAGTGGTATTGCTCGTGGTATCTATTCTAACGAAGCTGGTTTGGGCAGTGCACCTATAGTTGCTGCAGCAGCAAAAACTAAATGGCCTGCTGAACAAGGATTGGTATCAATGACTGGTACTTTTATTGATACTATCATTATTTGTACAATGACTGGTTTATGTATTGTTGTAAGTGGTGTATGGAATGGTGATTTAAATGGCGCACCGTTAACTGAGGCAGCTTTTGCTTCTGCTTTTCCTTCTTTAGCTAAATATATTCTTACAGGTGGTTTAGTATTGTTTGCTTTTACTACAATTATCGGTTGGAGCTATTACGGAGAGCGTTGTGCAGAATATCTTTTTGGTGTAAAGAGCATTATGCCATATCGTATAATTTATATTATTTTAGTAGGCTTGGGCGTATTCCTGAAATTGGAAACAATTTGGGTAATTGCTGATATTGTAAACGGTTTAATGGCTATTCCTAACCTTATTGCTTTGATAGGTCTTAGCGGTGTAGTTGTAGCGGAAACAAAGCTTTATTTTGAACATTGGGATAAAGTTCACAGCCGTCGCAAACAATTGGCTGAAGTACGCAGTGAGGTAGCAGCTGAAAATAATTAATAAAATTTAATTGAAGGTATACTATTTAATCGCTGTCTGCTTTTTTGCGGCAGCGATTTTTTAATGACAAGCTTTTATCTGTATGCTAAAATATAAAAATAAGAACAAAGAAAGTAATAATAGCAGAATCTTTGCCAAAAATCATTTTGCTGTATATGAGGAGGCAAAAAATGTTAGCTGATAATTTCAAAATTGTTCAGTCGCATATTGCTGAAGCATTAGAGCGACGTAAAAATAAAAAAATGCTTACGGGAAATGCCGTTGTTTTAGTAGCGGTAACCAAGAATCATCCATCTGAAATAATTACAGATATTGAAGCGTTGGGAATTAATAATGTTGGTGAAAATAGAGTTCAGGAAGCTAAACATAAGCAGGAAGCATTGGGAAAAAAAGGTTATTGGCATTTAATTGGTCATTTACAGACAAACAAGGCACGGCAAGCAGTAGCTTTATTTGATTTGATAGAATCTATTGACAGTGAGCACCTTTTGAAAGAAGTAGATAAGGAAGCTGGAAGAATTGGTAAAGTACAGGACATTCTTTTACAGCTTAATATTGCCCATGAAGAACAGAAATCTGGGTTAGATAAAGAAGGTTATTTGAATATATTATCTAAAATAGATGATTATAAGAATATACATCTACGTGGGTTAATGGTTATTGCTAAAAAATGTGATAACGTTGAGGAAACACGAGATGTATTTGCTGCAGGATATAGAGCTTTTGAACGGTTAAGAGCACAAAGACCAAATGTTGATTTGCTTTCTATGGGAATGAGTAATGATTATATGGTAGCTATAGAGGAAGGTGCTAATGTTATACGTGTTGGTACGGCACTTTTTGGAGCACGTGATTATAGTTTGAAGTTTTAATATATAAAAAGGGGGTTGGCTGAATAATGAAGATAATAGATAAGATTATGGACACTTTTATGTATGATGAAGAAATAATTGAAGAAGCTGAAGACCAAAAACCGGTTTCTGAAAACAAATTAGGTGAACGTTTTAAAGAAAAGAAATCTTTGTTTAAGAAGAAAGACATAGGACATGATTCTGCTGGAGAACGTAAATCAATATTAGATTTTCATGCAGCAGAAAAGAAAAGTGAACAGACAAAGCAGAATAAGCAAAATAGTAAAACTTTAAATTTACCCGTAGCTAATAAAATGGTGAGTGTAGTTGTATTGGAACCGATTGGTTTTGATGATTCACAGAAGATAGCAGATTATCTGCGTAATAATCAGCCAGTTGTGGTTAATTTTGGCAACACAGATAATATTGTAGCTAAACGTATGACAGATTTTATCAGTGGTACTGTTTATGCCATTGGCGGCAGTATTAAAAAGCTTGGGCGTAATATTTTGGTTTGTGCACCAAAAAATGTAGATATTGATGCTGGTTTACAGGAAGCAGAAAGAGGTAATAGTCCATGGGAAAAATAAACGTTGGCAAAATAGCTTTTATAGGCGGCGGTGCTATGGCTAAAGCGATTATAAAAGGCATTATAGCCAGCGATCTTGTTTCTCCAGATATGATTACAGTCGGAGAACCAACCAAGGAGCATGCTAATGCTCTGAGTTCTGTATATGGTGTAAAGACAACGACTGATAATAAAGAAGCTGTGGCTGATGCAGATTTGATAATTTTTGCTGTAAAACCTCAGGTAGCACCATTAGCAATTACTCCGGATTTAGTCAGCTGTATAAAAAAAGATGCTTGGGCTATTTCTATTATGGGCAGTGTTACCTTATCTCAGCTGCACAGTTATGCACCGGGTATTCCGATAGTTCGTACAATGCCTAATACACCTTTGGCAGCAGGAGCAGGCATGACAGCTATTTGCTGTGATGATAGCGTTACGGAACGAATGAAACAAATTGCTGGTGCTGTCTTTGGAAGTTGCGGAGAGATTGAATTTGTTGACGAGAAAGCATTGGATGCTATTACCGCTATATCAGGCTGTGGGCCAGGATATTTCTTTGTAATAATTGATGCTTTGGCTGATGCTGGTGTACGTGCAGGCTTGCCGCGTGCACTAGCGATAAAACTGGCAGCTCAGACAATGGCAGGTAGTGGCAAGCTTTGTGTAGAAAGTGGAATACATCCTGCACAGTTGCGTGATCAAGTGACAAGTCCCGGAGGTACTACAATTGCAGGTATTCATGCATTAGAAAAGTGTGGTGTACGTGCAGCGTTTTATGATGCTGTTCAGGCTGTATTGGAACGCAATAAGGAATTACAGGGGAATTGATTAATGCCAGACAGAGAAAAAATTTTAAGATATTTTAAGGCTGGTGGTGATGAACAGTTAGCAGCTAAACTTTTGGATTTAGCGGAAGCTGCTAATAAGAGTCGTAAATTTCGTGTAAGCGAATTTTTGGATCCACACGCCTATAATGTTGCAGAGATTATAGCAGCAAATTTTGATAATATACATCTAAATGTTGATGGTGGGTTTGCTAATGCAGAGCGTGTAAAGGCAGCATTTGTAGCTGAAGATTTTTATGGTCAGCCTGACTATGGTATAGCATTTTTCCTTGCATGTTGGGATAAACGATATTATGATTTATCTCATCGGGATATTCTTGGTGCTTTTATGGGAACAGGCTGTAAGCGTGAAACTTTGGGTGATATTGTTTTTGTTCCTGAAGGAGCACAATTTGTTGTCGAAAAGAGCTTAGTAAATTATCTTACTGCTAATCTTACTCAGATAGGTTCAGCACCAGTGTTCCTAAAGGAGATTGGCAGAGCGGAACTTTTAAAAAAAGAAGAAAAAATTAAGATTATTAATGCGACTGTGGCTGACTTGCGTTTGGATGCAGTAGCTGCTGCGGGATATGGTATAAGCCGCAGTCATATGGCTGATGAGATAAAAAGTTTGAATGTAAAACTAAACTGGAAAGAAGCAAAAAAGGCTGCACAATCTGTCAATGAAGGAGATATTATTTCCTTTCGTGGACGTGGACGTGTAGAGGTGGCTGAAATTCGCGGCACTACAAAAAAAGGACGTATTAGTGTAACACTAAAGCGTTATATATAGGGGGAATACTATGCTTAATCCAGAAGATTTAAAAAAGAAAACATTTTCCAAGGGATTTCGTGGTTATGAAGCAGAAGAAGTCGATAAGTTCCTTGCTGTTTTGATAAAGGAGTATGAATATTTATATCTTGATAATTTAGAACAGAAAGAAACAATTGAACGTGTAAGTTCTAAACTTGAGTATTATCAGCAAATGGAAGCTACTATGCAAAGCACGCTGACTGTTGCACAGGAAACTGCTGATGAAGTAAAAGCAAGCAGCGAAAAGAAAGCAGCACTTTTAGAAAAGGAAACACAGGTAAAGTGCGAACAAAAACTAAATGAAGCTAAGACCGCAGCGCAAAAAATTTATGATGATACAATGGCTCATGCTGAGGATTTGTACAATCAGACAAAAACAAAGACGGATAATATGCTGCAGGCAGCTATGGCTGAAGCAAATAAGATGAGGTCAGATGCCAAGGCTTATGCTGATAAAGTAAGCAGTCGTGCTGATGTAGATGCAGAAAAATTAAGAATTTCTACTGAGGACATCTGTAAAAAGCGTGCTAATACTGCTGCTAGTGAGGCTAATCAATTATTGGAAAATGCTCGTAGTGAGGCAGGCAGAATAATGCTGGAAGCGAATACTAAATATCGCAAGCTTGTTGGAGATGCAGAAGAACGCAGCAGAAAGATTATTTTTGAAGCGGATGCTAAGGCATCTATGGCTGAGCAAACTTATAATGAACAGGTCAAGAAAGCAACTCTGCATAGAAAGAATATGCTTCATTTGCTGGAAACACAGGTTGAACTGTTGAAAAATTTTGATAAGCAGGATGCAGAGTAGGGCGGGGGCTGAATGATGATTATTCTGGTGCGCCACGGTGAGGCTACTCACCATACACAAAGATTAACTGGTGGTTGGACTGATTCTCAGCTGACTGCTAGAGGCAGAGAACAGATTCGAGCAGCAGCCGGCAAGTTGGCATTGGATTTTTCTGGAAATACGGCTCGCTTTCGTATTTTAGCTAGTGATTTACAGCGTGCAGCAGAATCAGCGAGGATTATTGCTAAAAATATTAATTACCGAGGCACTATTGAATATTGTAAGTTTTTGCGTGAAAAAAATAACGGTATCGCTGCAAATATGACTGAAGAAGAAGCTAAAAAGTATTTTATTAAGCCGGCAACAGAGCAGGAATTAAATCACCGAAATTATCCTGGTGGTGAAACGCGCAATGAATTTTATCATCGTACTGTTAACGGATTGTGGCAATGTACAGTTCCGGATAAAGAAAATCTTATTATTATTGCACATAAAGGAACTTTGCAGAACATTATTTTTAAGTGGCTTGGTATGAATATGCAGCAGGTGGCAGAATATAATTATTCAGTTGATATACAGCCTGCTAGTGTTACAGTACTTGGTGTTAATAAATGGCATGAGCATACTATTTTTCGTTTAAATGATATTAGTCATCTTAACCATAATGCAGGCTTTGGTGTTTTTAACTTTAAATATGAAAAATACTAAAGTGCTTTAGCAAGGCAGAGATAATTTATGTTGACTTATTTCTGTAGCTAATATATAATAATAACAATGTTTTAGAATATTTGATAACGCTATGATAAAGACAGTAGTCTGTTGAGCTGGTACAGCGAGCCGAAATATGGTGCAAGTTCGGTCGAAGCAGTGCAGGTGAAAATCACTTTGGAGCGGATATGGCGAAAGTTTAGTAGCTGTATACGGTGGCGCCCGATAAAGCGTATGCGAGTGGCAATGGTATATTGTTGTCATGAGGGTGGTACCACGGAGTATCAGATTTTAGATTTTGCTTCGTCCTTCAGTTGGAGGGACGAAGTTTTTTATTTACTGATTTTTATGTTGGAGGTTTTTGAGAATGGATTATGGTAAAACACTGAATCTGCCTGAAACAGAATTTCCTATGCGTGCAGGATTACCGCAGCGTGAACCGGAATTTTTGAAATTTTGGCAAGAGAATGATATTTATTTCAAAAAACAGGCACTTCATGCTGGAAATAAAAAATTTGTTCTGCATGATGGACCACCGTATGCAAACGGTAGAATTCATATGGGACATGCGTTGAATAAGATCCTTAAAGATATTATTATAAAATATAAATATGCACAGGGATTTGATACACCTTATGTTCCTGGTTGGGATACTCATGGTATGCCAATAGAGCATGCTGCTATTAAGGAACTTGGCTTAAACCGCAATGAGCTTGAGCCGCTTACTTTGCGTCGTAAGTGCCATGACTTTGCTTTGCAGTGGGTTGATACTCAAAGAGAGGACTTTAAACGTTTGGGTGTATTAGGTGATTGGGAGCATCCTTATATTACCTTGCATCATGACTTTGAAGCAGAACAGATTCGTGTATTTGGCACTATGGCTAATAAGGGATATATTTATAAAGGTAAAAAGACAGTTTATTGGTGTCCGCATTGTGAAACTGCTTTAGCAGAAGCTGAAATTGAATATGCTGAACAAAAAACTCCTACTATATTTGTAAAAATGCCTTTAGTGAAAGATAATGGTATGCTGCCTGAAGCCGCTAAAGGTAAAAAGGCTTATATGGTAATTTGGACAACAACTCCTTGGACTATGCCTGCTAACGTGGCAGTAGCACTGAATCCGACTTTGGAATATGCATGGGTTGAGTGTGAAGGAGAAATAATCTTTATGGCTAAGGATTTGCTTACTAAAGTTGGTTCTGTTTGTCATAAAGATCTCAGCAATATTCTTGGCACCTGCCTTGGCAAAGACATGGAGTATGCTGAATGTGAGCATCCGTTCCCTGAATATAATCACCGTCGTTCCCTCGTAGTTATGGCAGATTATGTAACATTGGAAGCTGGTACTGGTTGTGTACATACAGCTCCCGGACATGGTGATGTTGACTTTGAAACAGGTTTGAAATATAAACTGCCAATTCTTTGTCCGGTAGATTCACAAGGAAAATTGACAGAGGAAGCGGGAGAACGTTTTAAAGGAATGTTTGTTTTTGATGCGAATATTCCGGTGTTAAAATATTTGTCTGAGCTTAACTGCCTGTTGGGTAAGGAAAATATTAAACACCAATATGCACATTGCTGGCGTTGTAAAAATCCGATTATTTTCCGTGCTACATCTCAATGGTTTGCCTCTATTGATGGGTTTCGTGATGATGCATTGAAATCTATTGAAGGTGTGCAGTGGATTCCTTCTTGGGGACAGCAACGCATTCATAATATGGTATCTGATCGTCATGATTGGTGCATTAGCCGTCAGCGTGTTTGGGGTGTTCCTATTCCTGTATTCTATTGCGATGACTGCGGAGAACATTTGATTAATGAAGCTACTATTGAATCAGTTGCAGGTTGGTTTGAAAAAGAAGGCAGTGATGCATGGTGGGCTCATTCAGCTGAAGAATTACTGCCTGTTGATACAGTTTGCCCTAAATGCGGCGGTAAACATTTCCATAAAGAAACTGACATCATGGATGTGTGGTTTGACAGTGGATCTTCTCATATGGCAGTAGCTGCTAAGCGTCCAGAATTGTCTTGGCCCGTAGCTATGTACTTGGAAGGCAGTGATCAGCATCGTGGCTGGTTCCAGTCTTCTCTCTTAACATCGGTTGCAGTTAAGGGCTGTGCTCCTTATGAATCTGTATTAACGCATGGATATGTAGTTGACGGTGATGGTCGTAAAATGTCTAAATCTGTAGGTAATGTTATTGTTCCTCAAGATGTAATCGAACAATATGGTGCAGATATTATACGTTTGTGGACAGCTTCCTCTGATTATAAAGCAGATATTCGAATTTCTCCTAAAATTTTAAAACAGCTTTCTGAGGTATATCGTAAAATCCGTAATACTATTCGTTATATTTTAGGCAATACTAATGATTTTGACTATGAAAAAGAGGCTGTTCCGTTTGATGAGATGATGGAGTTGGATCGTTGGGCTTTGATGCATTTACAACTCTTAAAGAAGGAAGTTACTGCTGCTTATGAAAGCTATGATTTCCATGTACTTTATCATGCAATTCATAATTTCTGTACTGTGGAGATGTCCAGTTTCTATCTGGATATAATTAAAGATCGTTTATATGCTTATAAAGCAGACAGTAAAGAACGCCGCAGTGCACAGACCGCAATGCATGAAATTCTTATGGATTTGATTGTAATGTTGACACCAGTATTAAGCTTTACAATGGAAGAAGTATGGCAGTTTATGAAAAAACCTGCTAATGCTCCAGAATCCGTACAAATGCTGCCTTGGCCTGAAATAAAGGAATCTTATATTGATGAAGCTTTGGAAGTTAAGTGGGATAATTTTATTGAAATCCGCAGTGAAATTACTAAGGTTTTAGAATTGGCTCGTCGTAATAAGCAAATAGGTCACTCTTTAGATGCTAAAGTAGAGCTTCATGCAGAAGGCGAATCACTGGCAATTTTACATTCTGTAGAACAGGATTTGGCTACTTTGCTGATTGTTTCTCAAGCTGTAGTTGAAGAAGGTGTTGCTGATGGAGCAGAAGTAACTGCACGTGAGGATTTAAAAGTTACAGTTTCTCCAGCAAAGGGGCATAAATGTGAACGTTGCTGGATTTACAGTGATGAAGTAGGGCAGGATGCAGAACATCCTACATTATGCCATCGCTGTGCAGAGGCTATAAAATAACAAAATAATAAAAGTAAATTTTTAGGCGAGACGGTTTCTGCCGTCTCGCTTTTTGTATAGAGTTTAAGAAAAATTTTATAGGATTATCTGTTATGTTCTTTTTGAATATTGCTGGAAATATGCAGTAAAAACTAGTTATATTAAGAGTAGGTGTGGAAAATAGTAAAAATTATATCAAATTTAAGGC
>CAZQQK010000052.1:0-11282 GCA_964595445.1 uncultured Phascolarctobacterium sp. | reverse complement strand
AATTGAACGGATAACCCCAAAAGAGGGGACGGAAAATTCTATAAGCTCCCGCATTAAATCCACATCTAGCCAGCCAATTGAACGGATAACCCCAAAAGAGGGGACGGAAAATCAGGCTGTTGTGCGCTTATGTCAAACCTTGTGTTATTGAACGGATAACCCCAAAAGAGGGGACGGAAAATATTTCTTGTAGCCAACCAAATCACTTCCCTTCATAGAATTGAACGGATAACCCCAAAAGAGGGGACGGAAAATTATCATCTGCGACAAGAAGTCTAGGGCGTCTTATTGAACGGATAACCCCAAAAGAGGGGACGGAAACTGATAATATTTTTTTTACTTCTAAAAGATTGTCTTTATTGAACGGATAACCCCAAAAGAGGGGACGGAAACTAACCTGCTGAGCAGTTGTAACAAAAGCTTCTGCTATATTGAACGGATAACCCCAAAAGAGGGGACGGAGTAATGTAAAAATAAAAAAACTGTCTGTTTATTGTTAGTGACAGACAGTTTTTATGGTGGTGATGATAAGTTGACTTCTTTGTATATTACCGAAAGCGGTGCGTATCTGCGTAAGCGTGGCGGACATGTATTAGTTGGGCGCAATAATGAACTTTTATTAGAAGTACCATTAGAGAGAATTGAAGATGTAACTTTGGTAGATAGCGTACAAATTTCCAGTCAGCTTATAACAGAATTTCTTGAAAGAGAAGTTCCTTTGTCATGGATTTCCGGCAGCGGTAAATTCTTTGGTTCTTTACTTAGTAATGGCTCAGTAGATATTTTAAAACACAAGCGACAGTTTGATTTATTACAGGAAGAAAAGCTTTATTTTACTTTAGCTCAAAAGGTTATTTTTGCTAAAGTTCATAATCAACTAACTATTTTAAGGCGTTATAATCGTAATCTTGATTTGGATAATGTGAATATGGCAATCAGAAATATTTTGGCTGTAAGGAAAAATATTTTTTCTACTGAAGATGTACGCACTCTTATGGGTTATGAAGGTATTATCAGCCGTATTTATTTTGATGCCTTGAGTTACGTTGTACCGCAGGAATTTAAATTTGAAAAACGTACAAAAATGCCTCCGCGTGATCCTTTTAATTCTATGATTAGCTTAGGGTATAGTATGCTTTTTAATGAAATCCTATCTGATTTAATAGCAGTAGGGTTGCATCCTTATGTTGGGTTTATGCATCGTATTGCTAAAGGACATCCAGCATTAGTATCCGATTTAATTGAGGAATGGCGTGCAGCTTTGGTTGATTCTACAGTTTTAGCCATGCTTAAGCGTAATATGCTTACAGCAGATATGTTTGAAACTACTGAAGAAGGATGCTTTTTGAGTGTTGAGGCACGCAAAATTTACTTGCAGGTATACAATAAAAAGTTACGTTCAGTAAATCAATACTTAGAAGGCAAGTATAGTTATCGCGAAAGTATAAGACAGCAATGCCGCAAATATGCTAGTGCCTTGATGAATAATGATGCAGATATTTATGTGCCGCTGGAGCTGAGATAAGATGGAAAGAAAATTTATTGTGCTTATGATTTATGATATTGTTGATAATAAAAGACGGAATAAAATGGTTAAATGCTTGGAAACTTATGGTGTACGTGTACAGAAATCTGCATTTGAAGCTTTGCTGAATAGAAAACAATATGAAAAAATGCTTGCAGCCAGCAGTTGTTTGATTGATGAAAGCGTAGATTCTTTACGAGTTTATGTCTTGGATGATATTATAGATGTGTATACTTGGGGAATTGGTGAACGTAAGGAAACAGACTGTATTATTTTGTAAAGGGGATATATATGAGTATTTTATTTACGCCAGCAGGAGATACTGATCCTATTCGTGATTGTCATGACGGTGCAATTCTGCATATTATAAGAACCTATAAGCCATCAATGGTGCGTATTTTTTTAAGTGCTGATATGACGGAAAAAGAAGAAAAAAGGAAGATTTATTCAAAAGCTATAAAGTACAATGCACCTGATTGTAAGGTTGAATTTATAAAAACAACTATAATAGATGTACACTTAATGGAAAATCTTATTCCGTTGGCAAGTGAGTTTATGAAACTGCGGCAAGAATATCCGGAAGAAGAAATTATTTTGAATATAAGCTCTGGTACACCTCAGATGAAAACTATCATGAGTATTTTGGCTACCGATTTTGATAATGTACGTGCGATACAGGTTGATAGTCCCAGCAAAGCTTCAAACAGAGAAATTCATGCAACACAAGATAGTGAAGACATAGATGCTGTTATTGAAAATAATTTTGATAACGAACCTGATTATAGTTGCCGTTGTCGTGAAGCTCCTTTAACTGTATTGCGCAGATACAGTATTAAACAGCAGTTGGTAAGTTTGGTTAATAGTTATGAATATAGTGCAGCACTTGCTTTATATAAGAAGAATAAGCAGTTGTTTAATGATGAAGTTGGCAGATTATTAGAACATGCAGATTTGCGTTCTAAATTACAATACGATGAAGCATTTAAAATCAAAGGTACTCCATTAAATAATGATAGAGAGATAAAATCGTTGAATGAATTTTTTATGGTTATGGAATTGCGTCAGAAAAAGGGGGAATTATCTGAGTTTATTGTAAAAATAACTCCTTTTTTATATGATTTGACTAAGTATTATTTTCAGCATATACTGAATTTCTCTTTTGATGAAATTTGTAATAAAAGTGGTAATAAATGGAGAATTAGTAAAGAGAAGTTAAACAAAAGTGCACCGCATATTTTGAACTATTTAAATGCTAAGTATGACGGTGGATTAAAGAATGGTGTTGAGTTGTCTTTTTCTAATATGCTGAACATATTGCATGGACTTTCTATTCCTGATAATGAATTGTTAGAAGCCTTAGATAAGCTTCGTACTGTTGAGGCAAGACATCGTAATGAAATTGCACATAACATAGTTAATATAACTGAGCAGGTTTTGCGAACAACAGAGCCAAATCTAAATTCTTTGCAGATTATGCATTTACTGCATAAAGTCTTTACGTGTGTTATGAAGGGAAAGATTTATGAGCATAATATTTATGATGACTTAAATAAAGAAATAATTTCCAGCTTAGAAAAAATTGTTAAATAAGTGAAAAGCAACCTTATTCCAATTGTATGAAATTGCACAATAGAGCATATCATATAGGGACGAGGTTGCTTTATTATTTATATAGTTTTAGAAATCACTCAAAGTTTTTTACAAAAAGTTAACTTATCTCTGTTTTGGATTTTACATTAACTATTTACAATAGAACTAAGTTGTAATGTTTTGAACAACCTAAATAATCTTGTTAATGAACAAAACGGAGGAATGAATGATGAAATTGAAGAAAGTTTTAGCGGCAGCTATGGTTTCTTTGCTGGCAGCTACAGCAATTGCTGGCTGTGGCAGCGGTGAAAAGAAAGCCGCTGATAGTGGGAAAAAAGTACAGATTGAGTACTGGCACGTTGCTGCTGAAAGCTTTGGTGGCGCAACAGTAAAAGAACTTGTTGCTGATTTTAATAAAACTCATAAAAATATTGAGGTAGTAGAAAAATATAATCCTGATATGTATAAAGGTCTTACCCAGAATTTACAGGCAGCTATGGCATCAGGTAAAAATCCCGATGTTGTACAGATGGGATATTCATTCTTAAATTATGCTGCTGAAAACTTCCAATATACAGATTTGAACGAAGCATTTAAGTCTGCTGGTGATGCAGATTTTATGAAAAATAATTATCTGCCTAACGTATTGCAGTTAGCACAAACTGAAGATGGTAAACAAATAGGTTTACCGTATTCTGTAAGTGTACCAGTACTGTTCTATAATCCGGAAATTTTTGAAAAGGCAGGCTTAGATCCTAATAATCCGCCTAAAACTTGGGATGAAGTAAGTAAGGCTGCTGAACAGATTAAAGACAAGACAGGAAATATGGGTTTCTTTATGCAGGAGTATGCTGATAACTGGACACAACAAGCATTGATTGAATCCAACGGTGGACAAATGTTGAAGAAAGTTGATGGAAAAGTAAAGGCTGGTTTTGATACTCCTGAATCTGCTGCAGCATATCAAGTGATTGCAGATATGGTAAAAAATGGCAGTGGTTTGCATGCTACTAATGAAGAAGGCTTTCAAGCTTATTTGAGCGGTAAGCTTGGTATGGTTTGTACAACAATTGGCAAACGTGCTAACTTCGAAAAAGGTGCTAAGTTTAAAGTAATGGCATCTCCTTTCCCTGCTTTTGATGCTAAACCAACCAAAATTCCTGCTGGCGGTAACTTCTTGATGGTATTCTCTAAAGATGCTGAAAAGCAAAAAGCAGCTATTGAGTTTATAAAATATCTGGAGTCTCCTGAAGCTTTGGCTAAATGGAGCACAGGTACTGGCTATCTTCCACCACGTAAAGGTGTAGCTGATGATCCAAAAGGCTTCAAAAAATTAGCTGATGAAAATCCTAATATTAAAATGGCATTGCAGGAAATGACTAAGGTTACTAAATGGGCAAGTTTTCCTGGTGCTAATGGATTGCAGGCTGAACAGCTGTTGATAGATGCCCGCGATATTATTCTTAGCGGTAAAATGAGTGCTGCTGACGCATTGCATCAAACAGCAGAGAAAATTAACAACTTATTATAAGCCCTTGTTTTTGTGAGTTGCTGCGATAAGTGGCAACTCATTTTTAATAAATGACAAAGGAGTATCTATGAGTAATAACAATAAAGATGCAGTATTATATTTACTGCCTGCCTCAATTATTTTTCTATTATTTTATTATTGGCCGTTACTGCAAAATATCTATTTAAGCTTTTTTTCTTGGAATATGATTAATCCAAATAAAACTTTTGTTGGTGCAGAAAATTATCTTGCAATTTTAACTTCTCCGGAACTAATCAAGATATTGTTTAATACAGTGCTGTTTGTAGCAATTATGTTAGTATTAAATTTTATCTTACCTTATATTTATTCTTTTATCCTCGGACATTTGGTGCATAGATGGACAGCTTTTTACCGCAGTACTTTATTTTTGCCATCTACGCTTTCTTTAGCAGTAGCTAGTATACTTTTTTTGTGGATTTATAATCCTCTTGCTGGGCCTATTAATATAATTCTCAGTCAGTTTGATATTGCTTCACCGCGTTGGTTCAAGGAAAACTATCTTGTAATTTTTGCTGTTTGTACGATAATTGGTTGGAAAGTATTTGGCTATAATTTAATCGTTATGCTTGCTGCGATGGTTGCCGTACCTAAGGAGATGATTGAAGCAGCACGTTTGGAGAATGCTTCTAATTGGGTAATTTTCAAAAAAATTATTTTGCCTATGACTTCTTCTACTGCTATTTACGTTTTTACAATTACTGTAGTATTTGGTCTGCAATATGTTTTGGTACCGGTAAATATGCTTACGCAAGGAGGCCCAGATCAGGGCAGCAGTAATCTTGTTTATATTATTTATCAATATGCTTTTACTTTCTTTAAAGCAGGTACAAGTGCTGCTTATGCTGTAATTACTATGATTTGTTATCTTATATTCCTCTTTGTGAAGAATAGGTATTTGGAAAAGAAGGTGTATTATGAAAACTAAGCTGCAGGATGAATGGTATTGGCATATCTGTTTGCTTATGGCGGTATTTTTGATGCTGTGGCCGATTATTTTTATGCTGTCGACATCGCTTAAGGATTTAAATCAAGTTTTTGAATCTACTTTAAATCCACTGCCGTTTCCACCGACCTTTGATAATTACAAAACTGTTTTGAGCAATTTTCCACTCTTCACCTATGTATGGAATACTTTTTATATTGCCGCTGTAGTGACTGCCAGTAAAGCAGCTACAAGCGTATTAGCAGCTTTTGCTTTTGTATATTATAACTTTAAATATAAAGAAACTGTTTTTAATGGAATGCTGCTGACTTTTTTTATTCCGATAACGGTGTTGATTATGCCTAATTATTTGATGATGTCTAAATTAGGGCTTTTGGATACACCTTATGGTGTTATGCTTCCTGGTTTAGCAGATGGTATGGGTATCTTTCTTATGCGTCAGACTATGCGCAGTATTCCAAAACCGCTTTTAGAAGCAGCAATTTTAGATGGTGCAAAACCACATCAAATTTTGTTTAAAGTAATTTTACCTTTAATAAAGCCTTCTGTACTGGCAATTTCTATTTTGTTTTTTATTAACAGTTGGAATGAGTATTTTTGGCCTTTGCTGATTTTGCAGGATAAAGCTAACTTAACGCTGCCTTTAGCATTACAAATGTTTATCAGTGCAGAGGGCGGCAGTGAATGGGGAGTAGCTATGGCAGTTGCTACATTAACGAGCTTGCCTCCTCTGGTTTTGTATGGATTTTGTCAGAAATTTATTATCAATACTTTTATGCAGTCTGGAGTGAAAGGATGATAAGATGAATAATATAGAAAATGATTACAGTATTATATTTTCCCAGGTACAGAAAGCTTATGGTAAAAATGTTGTTATTAGTGATTTAAATCTTGAGATAAAAAAAGGTGAACGACTAATTTTATTGGGCCCATCGGGCTGTGGCAAAACTACTACTCTGCGAATGATTGCTGGCTTTGAGGAGATTACTTCCGGACAGTTGTTTATGGATGGCAGAGTTGTCAATGATATTACTCCTGGAGAACGAAATATTGCTATGGTTTTTCAAAGTTATGCACTTTTTCCGCATTTAAGTGTATGGGAAAATATTACTTTTGGCTTACAGTTACAAAAGCTGCCGCCAGCAGAGATTACTAAGCGTACACAGCAGGCTATGGAGATTTTACATCTACAAGGCTATGAAAATAAAAAAACACACGAGCTCAGTGGAGGACAAAAGCAGCGTGTTGCTTTATGCCGTGCATTAGTAAAGCAATCACCATATTTTTTACTTGATGAACCATTATCTAATCTCGATGCTAAATTACGGCAGAAAGCACGTAATGAGCTTGTAAAAATTCACGAAATGTTTCAGCCTACGATGGTTTATGTAACGCATGACCAGATAGAAGCTATGACTGTTGCTCATCGTATTGCAGTTATGAATCAAGGTAAAATACAGCAGATAGATACTCCTGATAATATTTATCACCATCCGGCAAATACTTTTGTTGCAACATTTATAGGTTCACCGGCAATGAATATTTTGCAGGCAGATGTATTAGATGGTAAAATAATTATAGGTAATTGTGCGGTAAGCATACCTCAGGAGTATATGGTACAAATTGGAAATCGTAATAAGATACTTTTTGGACTTCGTCCTGAAGCTTGTGTTCCCTGCTTTACTGAACCTTTAATTTCTGGAAAAGTGGAGTTTGTAGAAAATACTGGTAACCTGAAAACTGTTACTCTGCGTCTGGCAGATGGTGAAAGTTTTTATTTGCAGGACAGTAATCAAAATATTGCTTTGGAAGATATTAAAGGCTTTGCCTTTGATTGGAAAAATGTATGTTTATTTGATGTTTCTAACGGTAATAATCTTGCAGATATACATTAAGATATATTTGTTATTGGTAATTGATTAGTATTTGCTTAGTTGTTTGGAGGCTTAGAAATTATGAGATTTGAAATTAGTGATTTACTTTTTCCTGGTTTCTCTAAAACTGCATTACAACAGTTGGACAGCCAATATGGCATCGAATTCTTCTATGAGTTCGGTAAAGACTATTACTGGAACGCTGTACTTGATGAATGGGGAGAGCGCAGTATGTCTATTCATGCTCCCTGTGTTGCTGTGAATTTAGCAGATTCTAAGCAGAAAAATTATCTTAAGGTTTTTGAGAAAACATTTGCTTATGCACAAAAATCTCATGCTGATTTTGTAGTTGTACATACTAACGAAACTGTTGATGGTGATAAAGCAGTGGTGCAGGCACGTGTTATTCGTAGATTACGTCAGGTTATAAGTCTTGGTAAAAGTTATGGTGTACCTGTTGTTATTGAAAATGTTGGTTTGCAAACAAAAGAAAATGTGCTATTTGATTTGTCGGAATTTGTGGCTCTTTTTGATGTTTTTCCGCAGACAGGCGCATTGTTGGATACTGGTCATGCACATGTTAATGGTTGGGATATTCCAGCAGTTGTTCAAGCTTTAGGTGAACGTTTGGTAGCTTGTCATATACATGATAATGATGGTTCTGCAGATGCACATTTACCTATAGGTTATGGAAATATTGATTGGAAGACATATTTTGCTGCGGTGAAAAAGTATGCACCTAAAGCTGTACAGGTATTAGAGTATTGCTGTGGCTTTAGTGATACGCAGACTTTGGAAATGCATATTACTGAATTGAAAAAACAATATAAACTGGAAAAATGAACTAAATTTTAACTTACTGTTCATTTGCATTTAACCTTTGTGCGTTATGCTGTAATAAGTAAAGATGTAGCTGTGGCTGAACGTGACGGAGGTTGATGTTATGCAGGATTTATATCCGCTGATGATTTTATTTGCAGGTTGGATAGCTTTAGATTTATTATTGTAATTTATTTAGTTCAAAAACAAAAACCTCTGCTGCCTGTTGGCAGCAGAGGTTTTTGGCGTTTATGCATCTTGCATACTGTTGCTTTCTAAATTATAATAAAAACAAGATTATAATGATAAGAGGTGCAATAAATGTTAAAAATATTGAGCTGTTCTTTGTCTTTGGTTTGCAGTTTTTGGCTTTTTACAAGTATTGCTTTTGCTGCACCGCAGCTTAGTGAAATTTATTTGCAGCGATATTTTACTACTGTAGCAGCAGCATCTTGTATGGGAGTTTATTTACCAAAAAGTTCCACGGAGTTTGATTATTTGCGTAGTTATGGTTGGCAGGTTTTACCACAGAGCAATGTTGATGATGAGGTAGAAACAAATTTTGCTGTTTGCAGAAATTATTATCCTTATGTAGATAAAACTATTTATCTTGTTACTTTTCGCGGCAGTGCCAGCCGAGGTGATTGGAAAATTAATTTAAAGACAGAGCAGGTTAATTATGGCGGAAGTACTTTAAGTGAAATGCAGCAGGTGGCAGCAGAACCTAAAGTAGATAAGGTACCAGCTGTACACGCAGGTTTTAATCGTTATGTTGATACTGTTATAAAAACTTCTGTTCTTGATGCGGATGGCAATTTACAGGGAGTGTTCCGTGAAGCTGCATTAAATCCTGATAGTTATCTTGTACTTACAGGTCATAGTCTTGGCGGTGCTGTTGCTGCTCTTTTAGGGGAGAGATTGGTAAGTCTGGGAGTATCTAAGGAAAAATTCAGGGTAATTACTTTTGGTGCTCCTGCAGTTGGAAATGCCGAATTTGCTGAAAAATATGGTAAGGCAATTAATCTTCTGCGAATTACAAATACGGCAGATCCTGTTCCTGGAAGTTTGCAGACTTTTTTTGGTGGTTATAAACAATTTGGGGAACATGAACGTTACAGCCTTTCTCCTAAAGTAAGCAGTATGCAGCATGATATGGCGATGTATTTTGACTACAGTATTAGCGAATATTACAGAGAACGTGACAGACAGATAAGTCTGGGGCGTTTACAGCCATCACCGGACAGAAAAATTAATGGGTCTGAACCTATTGTTGCTGTTTGGCTGCATATGGCAAAGGATTTGCAGAAGTTGGCATATGTAACAGATATAAAACGTTTTCTCACTGATGAATACAGAAGAATGTTACCTAACTATATGATTATGGAAAAGAATCTTGCTGCTGAAGGGTATGCATCGCATGATATTATAGCATTGAGCAAGAAGGCAGGAGCTGATTATATACTTGTTTGCGGCATAGACGGGAATCAGCCGCGACAGGAAAATTATTGGTATTTGACTTTGGAGCAGGCTTTATTTGATAAAGATGGAAAAATGTTGACTATAGCTAGTTTTGGGCGTAAGGTAGCACCAGCGGTAGGAAATATTCAGGCAGCAGGTGAAAATCTTTGGCAGGCACGTGCTGACTTAAAAGAAAAGCTGCCGTTTTTAGTTACTAAGAATATTCCAACGTTTGGAGAATAAAGAAAGAGGTAAGACAGTTGAAACTAAGTGAATTAGAAGCAGAGTTGCAGCAATGTAATACTTGTATACTGCGCAAAGATGCTATTGCACCTGTCGGTTGGTATGGAAATCCGCAAAGCCCTATTGTATTTGTAGGAGAAGGGCCTGGCGGTGTCGAGGATGACTACGGCTGTCCTCTTATAGGTCCGTCCGGACAGCTTTTAGACAAAGCTTTATGGGCAGCTAATATGACGCGAGATCGTGTTTTGACTACCAATGTAATAAAATGCCGTCCAAAAAATAATCGTACTCCTGATATTGCAGAGGCTGCTTTTTGTGCAAATCAATGGCTGCTAAAAGAGTTAGAAATTATTAAGCCTAAGGTTATAGTTGCTTTGGGCAGTGTAGCACTGCATTATCTAGGAAATCCAGAAATGCGTATTACACGTGATCGAGGTATGTGGTTTAAAACAGCTCAGGGTTTTGATTGTATTGCTACTTATCACCCAGCATATCTTTTGCGTCAGACAGGAAAGCAATTAATAGCAGCAAAATGGGATGTTTTTCATGATCTTGAAGCTGCTCGTGAGCGAGCTGCTTTATTACAGCCGAATTATCAGTTTATGTCACCAGAAAAACCAGAGCTTTTAAAAATTTTCCATAAACGTAAGCCTTTGGGTTTGTAAGCTGTGACGCTTCTGCAATATAAATTAGAAGACTTTGTGAAGCTGTATTACTTGCTTTAAAAATAAGTTATAATAGATTTACGGAAATTTCCGTAAAGGCTGTAATTTATTTTTTGAAAAGGAGTGAGATCGATGGCAAAACGCAGGTTTTTTATTTGCAGACATTGTGGTAATATTGTTGGTTTAATTAACGACAGCGGTGCTCCAATAAGCTGCTGCGGAGATAAGATGGAAGAACTTGTAGCCAACACTGTAGATGCAGCAAAAGAAAAACATGTACCAGAAGTTGCTGTTGACGGAAATATAGTAAAAGTTACTGTTGGCAGTGTAGAGCATCCTATGCTTCCTGCTCATTACATTCAGTGGATTTATTTAGAAACAACACATGGTGGTCAGCGTAAAGCGTTGTTGCCTTCAGAAAAACCTCAGGCTTTCTTTGCACTTGCAGATGGTGAAAAACCTGTTGCTGCTTATGAGTACTGTAATCTGCATGGCTTATGGATGACTGAAGTTCGATAAATGTTTATAAAAAATCAGATGGCATAATAATGGTAAATACTATCTTTAGTAAAAAAGAAAATTTATATAACTTAGAAAAACACAATATAAATAG
>CAZQQK010000051.1:0-11519 GCA_964595445.1 uncultured Phascolarctobacterium sp. | reverse complement strand
ATTTTCTTATTTCAGAATACGTTGTGTAATCACTAACGGTGAAAAGCACTCTCCAAAAAGAATAGGGAAAGAGCTAATAAGTTTTGGATATGATACTTATCGTGAATGATGAAAAAGAAGATTCAAAGATTCGGGAGTACCTGAAACAGGCAGATAAAAAATTCTACTATCGTGCTATTGAAAACAGAAAAAATGAAGGTAAGATTTTTTCGCATCGTGGCGAGGATGGTAAATTATTTGTCAACACATTTCAGTATGTAAATCTATTTAAAAAGAAATAAAGTGGAGGAAAATTTTATAACATCAGTAATGAAAGTAAATCGGAGAAAAATTATCATGCAAACACATATTGTACAAGCAGCATATAACTGATTGTACCAACGGCAATGGATAAAAGCAGACTGCGTATCGTTGCTTGTAAAATTATCGTTACCGTTATAGCAATAGCTTCAGGAATTCCGTGGTTTCCATTCATGATTTGTGTATCTTTCAAAGAATAAATTACCAACATTCCCATGACAGCAGTTGGAAGAAGTCTGCCAAGATAGGTGATTAACGGTGGAGTTTTTTTATTTGCAGGAAAGATTATAAATGGAAGAAAACGTGTCAGCATAGTACCGGCGATAACGGCAGCAATTGTGATAAGCTGTTCTGTAAAACTCATAGTTTTAAACCTCCTTTATAATAGGAAGTAATGAAGATAATTAAAAGCAGCAGCATAGCTATAGGAATAAAGCTTTGTGAACCGAAAACTATAAGACAAATTAAAGAAATAGTAACACCTAAAACAGCGGGAGAATGATTGTCGCTGCTTTGCCATTGACTGACAAAAATAGCGGTAAAGAGTGCAGCAAGAGAAAAATCAAGTCCTTTAGTATTAAGTTGAAGATTGTTACCTAGTAAGCCGCCTAAAGCAGCACCCGTTACCCAGTAAATTTGATTTAAAAGATTGACGAAGGTCATAAACCAGCCTCTGTCTATTTCTGGGGGAAGATTAACGTTACAATTGATAGCAAAAGATTCATCACACATACCAAATATAAGATAGAATTTCTTTAAACCAGTATTTTTATATTTTTCCAGCATTGTCAAACCATAGAAAAGATGACGGGAGTTAATCATAACTGCCATGAAAAAGCAGTGTAGTGGATTAAAGGCTGAAAGCAGCATTGTAACAAGCACAAATTCCATGCTGCCGGCAAAAACAAGTGCACTGGTAAAAAATGGATACCATGGTGAAAAACCTTTGCTGCATATATAAAAACCATAAGAAATTCCTAAAAAAAGAAACGCTGCACAAATTGGCAGCGTTAGAGGAAATGCAGCTTTAAAAGCTGTGATATATTTGTTGTTCATCTGTTAAACCTGCACAATATCTAAGATTCATAGTAAATATGTAGGTTTTATTTTACAGTATTCAGCAGAAGATGTCAACTGTGCGGAGCTGCGCCGCTGCTCTTGCGGATAAGCAAACGACATTTATATTCCATGTGTGTAATGGGTATAAATTTTCCCTGGTGCTCATAGCTTGTGATTTCTTCCTGCAATAACTTAAAAGCACTTTTTCCACATTCAGTAAGGGAGTTATCGACAGTTGTCAGGGCAATACCTGCAAGGTTTGAGGGGAATATATTATCAAACCCACAGAGGCTTATGTCTTCAGGTATACGCAAACCGCAATCAATCACAGCATTATAAGCGCCATAGGCTACCATGTCGTTGATAGCAACAATGGCAGTTGTTTGGGGAAACTTATCTAAGCAGGCTTTGGCAAGTTCGTAACCTGTAGTATATTCTACATCAACGTGTGACAGTTCGTAATCAGGAGTAATTTCTTTGGTGAGAATTTCCAAAACTGCATTTGTTGCTTTACAGATTGTTTCCAATCCTTGGCAGCGGCGTACACGAGAGGTATGCTGTTCGTTGAGAGTAGTGGAAATATAGGCAATGTTTTTATGTCCCAACTCTGTAAGATGTTTGCCTATAAGTTTACCAGCAGTATAATTATTCATATCAACAGTAGCCAGTTCTAAATCGCCACGGCGATCACCGACAGCAACTACTGGAAGATGTTGGCTTAATTCATAGGCGAGTTGCGGCTGCTGCGGAATCATCGCAAAAATGACACCAGCAACGTTGAATTTGCGTGCCTGTTCCATGATAAAACGCTCTGTTTCTATATCCCAGTAGGTAGTTCTCACAGAGGTAACATAGCCTTGCGCACGTGCGGCAATTTCTATGCCTTGGATAATTGTTGTATAAAAAGGATTAAACAGAGATGGGCAGATTATAATAATAGTAGTATCTGATGGCTTTATCAGAGCATAGGCTTTTTCTTTACTGTTTTTGTAGCCCATTTCTTCTGCTAAGGTAAAGATTCGTTCTACAGTTTCGGCATTGAAACGGTTAATGCTGCGTCTGTTCAAAATCATTGAAATACTGGCTGGCGATAGACCTGCTTTGGCTGCAATATCCTTTAGGGTTACTTTTTTGGACATAGTCAATTCCTTTCGCAAATTTATAAAACTGAATAGTTATTTTAGATAGGAAAAGGCTATTTTTTGATAAATTCAGCAGCAATATCAGGAAAGTTGGTTATTAATATATCAACTTTGGCATTAATAAGTTTTTGCATAAGTTCAGCGTCATTTGGTGTCCATGCCTGTAATCCTATGCCATGTGCGTGTAAATCATCGGCAACACCTTCCTTGCAGCAGAAATAACTGCTGGCATTAACTGTTGCAGCTCCCATGGAAGCTGCATACGAACCAACATTTGTAAGCCATGTATCCATTAGTAAGCCGCATTTAGCTTCTGGCAGAAGCTTTTTTATATTGGCAATGGTGTAATGGTTAAAGGAAGAATACCAGATTTGTTCCTCCAAACCATATTCTTTGACCATAGCAATAAGTTTTTCTTCTATGCCTTCGTATTCAAAAACACTGGTCTTTAGTTCAATATTGGTAATTAGTTTAGTAGTACGAAGCCAGTCGAAATATTCTCGCAAGGTAGGAATAGTTTGGCGTGGAAAAAATCCCTTTACATTAATACCGACGGAAAGTGTTTTCAGTTCTGCTAATGTATAATCTTTTAACCAGCCGCTTCCGTTAGTGGTACGGTCAAGTTTTTCATCGTGCATAATAACAATTTCACCATCTTTAGTAAGTTGAATATCAAGTTCTATACCATCAGCGGTTGTTTCTTCAACAGTTTTTTGGAAAGCAAGCATTGTATTTTCCGGATAGTATCCTGAAAAGCCGCGGTGTGCAAAAATCATAGTCATATAAAATCCTCCTCAATAGTGTGAGTTTATTACTTATATATAGTGAGTTAATTTTTAAAAATCGTCAAAAATTTCAACTATATTCAACAATATATTATCATAAGAATAGCGGAAAAACAAGTGGGACATAAAACAGCCACCATGGATAAAAGAAGTCCAAACAGCTAGAAATCAAGCGGATTTAAGACTGCGTTAAAAATATTGACAATTTTATGTCACTCTGATAAGATGATAACAGGTTATTCAAAACAACTTATACATTAACAAAATTTCAACAAATTTCAACAAAAATTCAGGAGGATGTAAATGAAAAAAATAGTAGCTATTATGCTTATGGCTGTTATGATGCTGGCTTTGGCTGGCTGCGGCGGTGATAAAAAAACTGATGATAAAGCTGCGGGAGCTGAGAAAAAAGTAGTTCTTAAACTTAGTCATGTATTTTCACCGGATGAGCAGCTTTCTAAATCTATGGAACTTGTTGCCGAGCGTATTAATAAGAGAACTAATGGTCGTGTAGAAATTCAGTGCTATGGTCAAAACCAGTTAGCTTGTTATAAAGATGGTTTAGAACAGGTTGCTAACGGTGCAAACTTTATTTCTGTTGAAGATCCATCATATTTAGGTGATTATGTAGCAGATTTTAAACCTTTAGTTGGGCCGATGCTTTATCAGACATATGATGAATATGAAAAAATGATTGAAACTCCGCTTGTAAAAGATATGGTTAAACGTGCTGAGGATAAAGGAATTAAAGTTTTGGCATTGGATTATGTTTTCGGATTCCGTAATGTCATGACTAATAAAGTTATCAATGAGCCTGCTGATTTAAAAGGTATGAAACTGCGTACTCCTGGCAGCAAGCTGTTTATTGATACTATTAATGCTATGGGTGCTACTGCTACCAGCCTGCCGTTCTCTGAAACTTTGTCCGGTGTTTCTCAAGGCGTTGTTGATGGTCTTGAGGGTTCTGAGTTTACTAATATAGGTACTAAATGTTATGAACATGTAAAAAATGTAGCTACTACAAAACATTTCCTTGGTACTTGTGGTGTTTATATTTCAACAAAAGTATTTGAACAACTTTCTCCGGAGGATCAAAAAATTGTTGCTGAAGAATTTGCTAATGGCGGCAAAGAAATGACTCAGATTTCTACAGAATCTTATGATAAGGTTTATAAAGAGCTGCAGGATAAGGGCGTAAAATTTAATGATGTCAACCATGAAGCTTTTGAGAAAGCAACAGAGTCAGTCTTTAAGCAAATGGAAGAAAAAGAAGGCGCAACACCTGGAATTTATGAGAAGCTGAAAGCTGAACTTGCAAAAATCAGAGCAGCAAAATAATTCATTTGTCAATTTTATAGTTTAGCAAAAAGGAGCTAGCATACCGTAAGGTGTGACAGCTCCTTGCTTTGCGTAAAAAACATTTGTAAAATGGAGGTAAAATTTTGAATAAAAATTTAAGCTTTATCCTTAATAACTTAGAGGATTTAATAGCAGCTTTATTTATAAGTATTACTACGATTCTCGTTGTTATTAATATTATTCTGCGTTATATTTTCAATTCTGGATTAGTATGGTCTGAAGAAGTAGCAACAGGCTGTTTCGTTTGGTCAGTATTTATTGGTGCTGTTGCTGTCTTTAAACATCGCGGACACGTTGGTGTAGATATCATCGTGAAAAAACTGCCGGAAACTTTACAGTGCTTTGTACGCTTAGTAACTGATGTTATTCTTGCGGTTCTTAATGGTTATATGTCTTATCTGGCAATTTTATATATTTCTAAATCTGCTGCGAAGATGACGCCGGTTTTGGGAATTTCTTCTGTGTATATCAGTTCTTCTGTACTTATTGCGTTTGTCTTAATGACGTTTTATTCTATAAAATTTATCTGGCAGGATATAACCAGCTGGGGCAAGGAGGTAAAATAAGTGGCATATCTACCGGTAATAATTGTTTTTATTTTGTATTTTTCCAGTATTCCTATAGCTTATGCTTTGTTTAGTGCAACAATTTCCTATTTTACGTTTCTTGATGCAACTAGTCCTGCACATTTAGTGTTTCAGCGTATTATTACCAGTACACAGTCTTTTCCGCTGCTTGCTATACCATTTTTTATAATGGCAGGCTCTATAATGAATTATGCAGGTATCAGTGATAAGCTTATGAAATTTACTGATGTACTTATGGGTCATATGACAGGCGGATTGGCACAGGTTAACGTACTTTTAAGTCTTTTAATGGGCGGTGTATCAGGCAGTGCGAATGCTGATGCTGCTATGCAGAGTAAAATGCTTGTGCCTGAGATGGAAAAACGTGGTTACGGTAGGGCATTCAGTGCGGCAGTTACAGCTGCATCTTCTGCCAGTACACCGGTTATTCCGCCAGGAATTAATTTGATTATTTATGCTTTGATTGCCAGCGTTTCTGTTACAAAGATGTTTATGGCAGGTTATATTCCTGGTGTTTTGATGGCTGTTTCTATGATGATTGTTGTAGCAATTATTTCAAAAAAGCGCGGATATAAACCATCTCGTGAGAAAGCTGCAACTTTTGGTGAGATTATGACACAGCTGAAAGAATCTATTTGGGCGTTGTTGTTTCCTTTCGGCATTATTGCTGGTCTGCGTATGGGAATGTTTACTCCTTCTGAGGCGGGGGCTGTTGCAGTTGTTTACTGTCTGCTTGTAGGCACATTTATTTATAAAGAGCTTAAATGGGAATATGTCTGGCCGATTATGAAAGAAACAATTTATGGTACCAGCTCTGTTGTCTTGATTATTGTGGCTGCTTCATTCTTTGGCTATTATTTGAACTGGGAACGAATTCCGCAGCAGATTACTACAGCAATGCTGGATTTTACCAGAGATCCTTATCTTATGCTGCTGCTAATTAATTTACTGCTGTTAGTTTTGGGGATGTTTCTGGAAGGTGGTGCAGCATTGATTATTTTAGCTCCGCTGTTAGTGCCTGTTGTAACTAAGTTGGGAATTGATCCTGTGCATTTTGGCATTGTTTGTATCGTTAATATAATGATTGGTGGGTTGACGCCGCCATTTGGTTCGATGATGTTTACCGTCTGTGCAATTACAGAAACACCTTTGGGAGAATTTTTCAAAGAAGTCTGGCCGTTTATTTTGGCTTTAGTTATAACTTTGCTTATTGTTACTTATGTACCTGGACTGGTTATGTTTTTACCTAACTTATAAGAGCTGACAAGGCGAAAGGTCGTGTATTTATGAAAAATAAGTATATTATGGCACTTGATTTGGGAACAACCAGCTGTCGCTGTATTTTATTTAATCAAAAGGGTGAAATATGCAGTACAGCCCAAAAGGAATTTACTCAATACTATCCGCAGGCAGGCTGGGTTGAACACGATGCTGAGGAAATCTGGGCTACACAGGTAGGCCTTATGTATGAGGCTATGAGTAAGCTCGATGTTACTCCTGCTGATATAGCTGGTATAGGTATTACCAATCAGAGGGAAACTACTGTTGTTTGGGATAAGGTTACAGGGCGTCCTATCTGCAAAGCTATTGTTTGGCAGTGTCGCCGTACTGCTGAATACTGCGATTTATTAAAAATTCGTGGTTATGCCAATATGTTTCGTGAAAAAACAGGTTTGGTACTTGATGCTTATTTTTCAGGAACTAAACTGCACTGGATTTTGGAGAATATACCGCAGGCTAGAGAGAAAGCAGATGCCGGTAAATTGCTTTTTGGCACGATTGACAGTTGGATTATCTGGAAACTGACAGGTGGTAAAGTTCACGTTACAGATTATTCTAATGCTTCCCGTACTTTGATGTTTAATATTCATACTTTGGAATGGGATAAGGAAATACTTAAAATTTTAGGTATACCTAAGACAATGCTGCCGGAAGTGAAACCTTCCAGCTGTATTTATGGTACTACTGATGCTAAACTTTTTGAAGTTAAAATACCTATTGCTGGTGCAGCTGGAGATCAGCAGTGTGCACTGTTTGGACAAACTTGTTTTGCAGCTGGTGAAGCCAAAAATACTTATGGTACAGGTGGCTTTATGCTTATGAATACTGGTGAAAAGCCTGTAGACAGCAAAAATGGTTTGGTTACAACAATTGCCTGGGGTGTCGGCGGCAAAGTGGAATATGCTTTAGAAGGTTCAATATTTGTTGCCGGTGCTGCTGTTCAATGGCTGCGTGATGAATTAGGTTTGATTCGTGATGCTGCTGAATCTGAAGCAATGGCAAAAGCTGTAACTGATTCCAATGGCTGTTATGTAGTGCCTGCATTTGTTGGCTTGGGGGCACCGCATTGGAACCAGTATGCCAGAGGGGCTATTGTAGGTCTTACGCGTGGTGTAAATCGTAATCATATTGTACGTGCTACACTTGAAGCTGTTGCTTATCAAGTATATGATGTTTTAAAAGCTATGGAAGAAGACAGCGGCATACAATTAACATCTTTGCAGGTTGACGGCGGTGCCTGTGCCAATAACTTTCTTATGCAGATGCAGGCGGATATTATTAACGTAAAGGTAGAACGACCTGCGTGCATTGAAACAACTGCTATGGGTGCTGCTTATCTAGCAGGTCTTGCGGTTGGTTATTGGCAGGATAAAGATATGATAAAAAGCAATCATGTTATAGCGCAAAGTTTTGACCCTGATATGGACTGTGAAAAGAGAGAGCATCTTTTACGCGGCTGGCATAGAGCTGTACGTGCTGCCTGCATCAGACTGCATCCGGAAGAAGGCTGAAATGAGCTATAAATATAAATTTAATATATAAAGCAAAAAGCACACTTTGGACTAAATGTGCTTTTTGCTTTATAATTTTTTCTTCTCCATTAATGTAAGGGGTGTAAATGGAAGTGGCTGTCTATATAAATTTCTTTAGCCGTCAAAATCAACTTATGAATGATTGTTCATTTGTTAATTGAATTATATAATAAAGCCAACTGTTTGTCAAGAAAAGATTTTTGCTTTGTCTATATTAAAACTTATAAATCAATATGTTTGGGTTTTAGTTCCGGCGGAAGCATTGTGCAGGAGTCATGGTTATCTTCGCTTAATGGATTTACATGAACCATGCAGTGTTTTACCAGAGGGAAGTTTGCTTCTATTGCTGTGTGCACCATTTCAGCGATATGATGTGCTTGCAGCAGCGAAAGATTATCTTTAACGCTTATTTCTATATCAACATAAATTCGGTTACCAAACATACGCGTATGCAGGCTGTCCAAATGTTCAACGCCGGGGACACGCAGAACCAGCTTTTCCAAAGCAATACTGGTTTGACTATCACAGCTGCGGTCAACCATTTTTTCAGTAGCATCCATAAATACTTCGTAGGCAGCATAGAGAATCATTAAACAGATTACCATACTGGCGATGGGATCAAGTATAGGATAACCCATGCGTGCACCTAAGATACCAACAAATGCTCCAATAGAAGAAAGTGCGTCACTGCGGTGATGCCAGGCTTCTGCCATAAGTGCTCCAGAGTTTATTTTTTTTGCTGCATTTCTTGTATACCAAAACATAGCTTCTTTGGAAATTATGGAGATTATAGCTGCCCACATTGCCAGCTGTCCTGGTATAACAAGCGAATCTGGTTCAGCAAAGATTTTTTCATAGCCGCTGTAACCTATGAGCAGAGCTATAATAGTTAGAATAACAGCGAGGATAATTGCAGCAACACATTCCAAACGTTCATGACCGTAGGGATGTTCAGCATCTGAAGCTTGATGTGAAAATTTGACACCAGCCATAACAATAAGTGTACCAAAGACATCTGAGGCCGAGTGGATACCGTCTGAAATCATAGCAGCGGATTGAGCAAAGAAACCAGCAAGAAGTTTGCCAAGTGATAAAATAAGATTACCTATAATACTGTTGATAGAAACGACCATAGCTATACGTTCTTCTTCGTTTTCAAATTGCATGATAAAGTACCTCCAAAATTTGTGATAGCAGGTTTTATAAAAATATATAGCTGCTGTCTTTGCATTTATGCAGGTGTTTTATACATACAAAAAACGCCTGCGAGATAGTAGTGTAACTGTCCCGCAGACGTTAAAATGCTGTCTGCTGCCCCGAAAGGCCCGGCTGCAAAAACCGTTTTGGTTTACCGCCTGATCAGTTTGTACTGTAGCTGAAAAATTGCAGTGCAAAGAGATTATCTGAATTATAAGCGGTTAGCAAAGGCTTTGTCAAGCGGTTTTTGCAAAATATTTTACAGTTTTCAGAGAAAAATTTCCTGCATAGAGATTAAGTGCTAACTTAAGCAGGAGGATACCTATGGCTAATCGATAAAGGCCATCAAGCAATCTTTATTCTTCGTCATCAAATTCCTTGATGGTGCCGTAGGCTACAAGAATGGTGCCCTTGGGAGATGCCAGTGCCGGGCAGACGTAAAGGATTACACCTGTCTGCTCTGCGTAATAGGTTGTCAGTGTGTTGCCGAAAACGTCGGTGATGCGTCCCAAAACCTGGCCTTCCTCAACAAAGTCGCCGCTGTGAATATGGTGCAGCCAGCAGCCTGTTTCCAACGCTTCCAAATAAATAAGGTTTTCTACATCACGCGGAGAGTGATGGCGTGGCTTTACAGGCAGGGAGAACATTTTCAGCTTACGCAGGATATTGCGGATATCATCCTTGTAGGCTTCGATATCCTCGTGCAGGCAGAGGCCGGCGCCGCCGCGTTCAATAAGAATAGAAGGCAGTCCGGTGCTGGCGGCGTAGTTATAGGCACCGCCCGTTGCCAACGAGCGTACCATATATTCCATATCGAGTACGCGTGCCATGGAACGGGATTTCTTTTCTACTTCGGCAGTAGGCTGTCCGGGATAGTAAACGTAGGGATGCAGGCTTTCGTGGATATCACCGCTGTGCATGTCTACATAAAAATCAGCAATCGGGAAAAAGTTGTTGCTGATTAAATATGCAGTTTTATCGGCAAGCGTTCCCGTGGGATCGCCCGGGAAAACGCGGTTAAGGTTTTTGCCGTCTTCGGGCACAATCATTTCGCGGCGTGCCCAAAAGCCTTGGATATTTACCGGGTGCATCATAATCAGGCAGCCGGTAACGTGCTCGGGCTCAATATCGCGGCCCAGCTCCATTGCTGCTGCAATACCGGGATATTCTCCGCCATGTATGCCTGCGGTAATAAGCAGTGTAGGGCCATCGTTTTCGCCGTTGATAATAGTCAGGGGAATTTTTACATTGGTGTCCGGTACGGGCAGGTATGTGCGCAGCTTAGTGCCGCGTTCGACAGTCAGTCCGCATAAATTTAGTGTTTCAGACATGTGCTCACTCCTTTGATATATTTCTCATACTTTTTATAATAGTTCTTCTATTAGCGGTCGCTAACTAAAGCCTAAAAAATTAAGCAATAGCGTATAAATTTTTCTTTTGCGAAGAATGGCAAATTTTCCGCAGAAATATTTTTGGCAATTGCTACTTTTTTTACTTGCAATAAATTATAACATATGATAAGCTATTCATGCAAGATGGTTTTTAAAATAAAATTTGGTGCGAATAAACAGGAGGGACAGATAGAGTGAGTCTGCTGACTGATAGAGAATACTTGGGGCTGACAGTACCGTTTATGCTGTCAACAATGACACAGCCTTTGATGGGTGCGGTGAATACGGCAGTTATGGGACAGCTTCCGGACCCTAAATATATTGCAGCAGTTTCCCTTGGTGCTATTTTATTCAACAATTTATATTGGTTATTTGGTTTTCTGCGAGTGAGTACTACCGGTTATGCGGCCCAGGCCTTTGGTGCTGCCGATAAAAGACTGGGTATGCTCGCCTTTTTTAAGCCCTTGGTACTGGCGATGCTCATCAGTGCCTGCTGCATTCTTTTCCAAAAGCCGATTCTGGAGCTTTATCTGGCTATGATTGGCGCTGCTCCCGAGGTAAATGAGCTGTGCCGTGATTATTATTACATTCTTATCTGGGGTGCACCGCTTGTTTTAGGCAACTATGTGGCCTTGGGCTGGCTCATGGGCCAGACGCGGGTGCGGGCGAGTGTGTTCATGCAGGTTTCCATGAACGTGCTGAACATGGCGCTGAGTATCTGGTTTGTTTTTTGGCTGCATATGGATATTACGGGCGTGGCTTTTGCTACTTTGCTAAGTCAGCTTTACGGCGGTATCTTGAGCGTAGTACTGATGTACTATTACGGTGATTTTGATTACAAGGCGCTGCCTTGGAGCGAGCTGCTGGATTGGCGTGAGTTTATCGG
>CAZQQK010000050.1:0-11817 GCA_964595445.1 uncultured Phascolarctobacterium sp. | reverse complement strand
AATTAGGATATACTTTTAAAGCAGAAAGAGATATCAAAAAGCTTTATACTGCAAAGAAAATATTTTTATAAACAATTTGCTTTATAATATATTAGCAGAAAATTCTTTGTTTGAATGTTGTCTCTTAATATTACAATTTCAAAGAGCAAGAACGGATCAGGTGTTCTGTCCTTAATTGGAGCAGAGCTTTGTGGGGAAGTTTGGTGGAATGCCAACGCTGTATCGCAACTGTGAAAGAGAGCAACTTTATCGAAATCCTCTTACCAAGGGATAAAGGAGCAATGACCTCAAGCCAGGGTACCAGCTGATTCCAGACCTTCTAAAATAAGTTTGCGAAGTACAGGCTTAGATGTGTTGATTACGCAGTATGCTGTGCACTTTAGTGCATAGTAGCTTATGTTATGCTGATTTTCAGTGTAGCAGCGTTATCATATTGATTGGCCGGTACATCGCAGTTTAGAGGGATTCTATATTTTATAGTACGCAAGTTTACTGCGATGAACAGCAGTAGTTGCGTATTTTTTTATTGCAAATAATTTACTGGCCATGGCATTAAGTAAAGGAGAAAAAAGTATGAGTCGAAACTGGATTCGTAACATCAAAAAATACGGCATCAGCAAAAGGTTGGCTGTGGCTGTAACTGCCAGTCTGCTGGCTGGGTCTTATGCAGTTGGTGCATTAGCTGCTGAGTATAATCAGACAATTACTGGAGATAATGAAGCCGATACTGCCTATGCGGATATCATTATTAAGGATACGCCTGATTTTGGAGAATGGCGTTCTAAGGATTATCAGTTTAATGATGGTGATATTATTAACGGCAATGCAAATGCAGCAGTTGATTCTAAATCAGAGTTTTTTAGAAATTATGCTGTAGGCGTAAAGTCAGGTACATTGACACTAAACAGCATAATTGATGGTGTTGATGATAATTATGGGATTAAGCATAATGTCAGTGAAGATATGAATCTTAAAATTGCTGCTGACAATGTAAATATAAATGTTGCAGGTAATGGAAAGGTTTATGGTGTATCTGCTTTAAATGATGGCTTTTTCAGTGAAAGTAAGGTTATTTTTTACGATAAAGATATTAAGGAACTTAGTGATAAAACTAATGTGAATATTTCTGCACAAGGCAAAAAAGGTGCAGTAGGTATTTATGTTGCTGATGGAGGTGCAGTAACAGTAAATGGCTCATTAAACATGACTGCTAATACAGCTAAAAAATGGGGCATAGATGGAGGAACTTCTGCTGATTTATCTACCATAGGTATTTATGTTAATGGCGGCAGTAGTATTATGGGTAATAAGGTTACTGTTTATGGTCACGGAGATTTAGCAGTTAATGGTACGGGTTTGCTGGCTAAGGGGGAGAATGCTAAAATTACATTTCAAAAAGGTGCATCTATAAGCAGCAACCAAGAAGATAGTAATGTCAATTATGCAATTGCCGCAGATGGGGGAACGATAAAGATTAATGCTGATGATAGCAGTGACAGCAGTGTTATTAAAGGAAATATAGGTTTATTGGAAAATGGAGGCAGTATCAGTTTAGCGCTTAATGATACAAAATCCAGTTTAGAAGGCGTAATTTTTCATAAAAAAGCTGACGGCAGTTTGGAACTGCAATTGCAAAATGGTGCAGTATGGAATAACGTAATTTTTGGTACAGCAGACAGCAGCTTTGCAGGCAGTACAGTAGACAAATTTAAAGGAAATGATAGCTATATTTATCAAAAGGACAGCAATCCGCTAACAATAAAAAATTACAGCGGTAACGCAACGGTGTTTTATGAACATACAGGTGATGGTACAAGCTATGAAAATTATGCAGCCGGTGATACTGTTATAGAAAAAGCGGCTGAAGGTTCTAATATTATTATTGCTACAGATAATAATGGCATTGTTATGAGCAGTAAAACTGAAGTCGCTCAAGCTTTGAATGCACTTGCAGGCAAACTTATTTACAGTGATTATGTAAATGGCGAAACCAGTCTTGACGGTAGGGTACAGATAGCTGATGGATTGACTGCTTCTAGTGCAGCATTGGCAACTGGTACTGTTACTTTCAATAAGGATGATGGCAGAGGCAGTTATCCTGTAAATCTTCAAACGGATTTTAGCACAAGTATTACCGGAGATATGGCTGCTGATAAGCAATATGTTGATGCTGAGGTTTTGAAAGCAGAGGGTATTTATAATTTTGCTAAAGGTGAAACGATTAACATTAATGCAGGGGAATCTCCAGCGATTAATACAGTAAAAGCAGTAGAGATTAATGCTGAAAAAGGCAGCTTAAATCTTACAGCATCTGCTAGTTCCGACAGTGTTGTAAGTGCAGTTCGTCATACTGTAGATGGAACACTGACAATTAATACAGACGAACTGAATATTACTGCCGTTAACAAGGCGGGCAGCAGCGGTTCTACTCGTGCTGTAGAGATTTCAAATAAAAATAAAAGTATTAAGCCGAATCTGGTAGTTAATGGAAATATTAACCTTAGTGCCAAAAATGAAAATAATAAATCCGCTTTTGGTATTTATGCGGAAGGACCTGCTAATGTAACTGTTAATGGTGATGTAGTTATTAACAGCGGCAAAGACGGCGAATGGGCTTTGGACGGCAAAAATGATGATACTTTCTTTAATCTGAATTCTGCTGGTTTATATACTAAGTCAAATAACAGCCTTGGCAGCGGTGTAATTAATGTTAACGGCAATGTAGATATGGCAGTAAACGGTCATGGTCTGCTTGCAACAGGTGAAAAGGGCAGTATTAACGTAAAAGGCGGCAGTATTACTACGAATAAAGATAAGGCTGGTTTGTATGCAGTTGTTGCTACAGAGGGTGGTACAGTAAAGGTGAATGACACTGCTGCTGATACTGTGGTAAACATCAATGGCAATGTTGGCGTTATCAGTGGATTAATGGGAAGCTTTGGTATGAGCACTGCTGATGTAAATCTTGGACTTGCTACAGCAGATTCCAGTTTACATGGTGTTATTTATAACAGTTTCAATGATTTAAGTTCTGGAAAATCAGAGCTTACTCTGAAAAATGGTGCTGTTTGGACAAATGAAGCTTATGGAAAAATCGTTAATGATGAAGAT
The DNA here is from genome assembly GCA_964595445.1 of uncultured Phascolarctobacterium sp. Lineage (GTDB taxonomy): Bacteria > Bacillota > Negativicutes > Acidaminococcales > Acidaminococcaceae > Phascolarctobacterium_A. Next base: position 8,706 of record CAZQQK010000050.1, on the reverse strand, counting down.
GGTCTTGCTTTTAGCGGCAGTCGTTTAAGCAGTTTTAACGGAGGCAGTGATGAGGCTCATGCTGGTGTTATCCTACAAAAGGACAGTAATAAACTTAATATAGATAAGTACAGTGGTAATGCAGTTATTGTTTATGAACATACGGGAGACGGCACACAAGCAGCTGATTATGCAGCTGGTGATACTGTTATTCGTACAGCTGAAACTGGTTCTCAGGTTACGCTGTCCACAGATAATACAGGTATCAATATGAAAGATACTGAGGTAGTTAATAAGACTTTGAATGCATTGGCAGGCAAGCTTACTTATACGAATTACACGAAAAATGAAAATAACCTAAGCGGTATGGTACAGATTGCTGATGGTCTTACAGCTTCATCTGTGCTTATGAAAAAAGATATTACCTTTGATGAAAGCAGCGGTAAAGGTTCTTATGTACCGCCAACAGGTGTTATTGAGTATATGATGCCGATTTTAGAAGATAACTATATCGGAGCCAGTCAGCGGGAATATTGGAATAATAAGTATGTGCGTACTGTAAACGGCAAGCTTGTTACTTATCGCTTTGATAATGACACCAATTTGTCCTTTACTACAGATAAGAATTTGGCAGGACAGCAGCAACAGAAAGGCTTGGGAACAATCAGCTGGGCAGGCAATAATAATGGTGTTATTGATATGACCGATCATAAACTGACTATTGTTGCAGATGGGCACAACAGCGTTGTAGCACGTGAACGTCCCAGCGGTATTAAAGTAGACAGCGGAAAATTAGAAATTAATAACAGCAAAGGTCTGGATATTGTTGTAAAAAATGGTAATTATGTAGATGGAGCAATTTTTGTAGAAGGAACACCGTCTGAGGGTGCTTGGAATAACGGCGATGGCAATGCACATCTTGTAATCAATAATGGCGATGATACCGAGGACATTGTTAAATTGCGTTTTGAAAATTGTTCGGGAACTAAATATGGTATCTATGTTAATAAAAACTCAGGAACAGCAGCTCTGGATATTAAAGGCTTACTTGATTTAGAAGCTGACGGCTTTACTGCTGTTATGAATTATGGCGGCAATACGTATATTGGCGGCGGCAATATCAGCAGTAACAATAGTGATGCTTTGGAAACAAGAGGCGGTAGTCTGCTTATTAATGCTGAATTAAATGAAAATGGAAATGTTACAGCAGCTTCAAATAATAGAAATGTTAATATCAATGGTAATATTACCAATATGTTGGGCGGAAAAATTGGTATTGCGTTGAATAATGAAAATTCTACACTTACTGGTGTTGTGAACACAGAAGCCGGCAGTAGTACAGCATTGCTGGTTGCTAATAATGCTCTGTGGACGAACAGCAGTAATCATGATGTTGATAACTGGAACGGCAGTTATATAAGCAGTTTCAGCGGCGGCAGCAGTGCTGCTAATGCTGGTTATATTCTGCAAAGGGACAGCAAAAATCTCACAATTGATAAATACAGCGGCAATGCTGTAATTATGTATGAACATACAGGCAACGGCAGTAAGGCTGAGAACTATGCAGCTGGTGATACAGTTATCAATAGTGCAGCAGCAGGCTCTAATGTAGTGCTTTCTACGGATAATAGTGGTATTGATATGACGGATACTGTACAAGTGGGGGCAGTACTTAATAGTTTGGCAGGAAAACTGACCTATAATGCTTATACAGATGCTAACGGCAGTGAACGCAATCTTAATGGTAAAGTGCAGATAGCTGATGGCTTAACAGCTTCCGGTGTTTCCATGGCAGCGGGTAATATTAAGTTTAGTGAAGACAACGGTAAGGGCAGCTATCTGCCGGAAAGCAAATTTGCTTTTACACAGACTATAACTGGTGATAAAGCTGCGGACAGCCAATATACAGCAGCAGGCGTATTGGCTGAAGAAGGACAATATAACTTTGCTGATGGTGCAGAAGTGGAAATTGCAGCAGGTACTGCTCCGGCTATCAATATGGAAAAAGCTGTTACTATCAATTCTGCTAATGGTACTTTGAACTTGAAAGCTGAAGGGAACAACGGTAAAAGTATAATAGCTGTAAGTAATACTACGGCAGCTAATTTACTGATTAATGCCGCCAAAGTAAATGTAAGTGCTGTAAACACTGATACTTTAACTGGTGCTAAAGCTATTGAGATATCGAATAAAAATACCAGCAGAAAACCAACGGCAGAAATTAATTCTTTAGTGAATATTACTGCACAGGCTGCAAAGACAGCTTATGGTATTTTTGCAGAAGGTCCTGCCAGTGTAACTATTAATAATGATGTAGTTGTTAATAGTGGTGAAGATGGAAGGTGGGCATTAAGCGGCAGTGTTGATGACAATGCTATTGAAAATAGTTCTGCTGCTCTTTATGCTGGACAGTCTTCAAGTTATGGCAGCGGTGTAATTAATATCAATGGCAATGTTGATCTTGCCGTAAATGGACATGGTATTGTTGCAGTTGGCAATGGTGCTGTGATAAATACTGATGGCGGCTCTATTGTTACTAATACTACAAGCAGCAATGGACTTTATGCTTTAGCAGCCAGCAAAGACGGTATTGTCAACATGAACGTTTCCAATGGTAATGCTGGTAGCAGTAAAGTAAATATTAACGGTAATATTGGTGTTCTTGCTGGTGTTTACGGTGCCTTCGGAATGAGTGGTGCAACAGTAAACTTAGGTTTAACAACTGAAAAATCTACTTTAAATGGTGTGATTTATAATAGCTATAAAGATTTGAGTTCTGGTAAGAGTAATTTGTGGCTGCAAAATGGAGCAACCTGGATAAATGAAAAATATGGTAAGCTTGTTGATGATAATTCAGGGTTGGAAATGGATTTTGATGGCAGTAAAGTAACAGCATTTAAAGGCAGCAGTTTGACTAATTTTGTCGGTGGCAGCGATGCAGCTCATGCAGGTGTAATTTTCCAAAAAGACAGTAATCCGCTGACAATTAAAAACTACAGCGGCAATGCAATGATTATTTATGAGCATACAGGTAATGGCGGTGCTGCTGAAAACTATAAGGCAGGTGATACTGTAATCAATAAAGCTGCTGAAAATTCTTCTGTGACGCTTTCGACTGATAACAGTGGTATTAATATGCAGGACAATACAGAAGTAGGCAATGTCTTGAATGCGTTAGCAGGGAAGCTTACTTACACTAATTATGCAGATGCTAACGGCGGTGAGCGTAATCTTAATGGTATAGTGCAGATAGCTGATGGTTTAACTGCTTCCAGTGCTGCCATGAAAACTGGAAATATTACTTTTTCCGATTCTGACGGTAAGGGCAGTTATGTTCAGCAGCAGTTGCCTGAACATCAGACTGAGTCAGAATTCAGTCAGACAATTACCGGTGTTGCTGAACAGGATGAAGTGTATTTGTTGAGCGGTGTTCTGAAAGAAGACGGCAAATATATTTTTGAAAAGAATTCTAATATTACACTTAGTGATGGCAGCAAGACTGTTGATGTACAAGGTGATGTAGATATAAATGCAGAAGGAAGTACGCTGAATCTTAAAACTTCTGGTGGAAGTACTGTTATCGGTGTAAATCAAACAAGCGGACATAAGGCTGTTATCAAGGCAGATAAGCTGAATATAACTTCTCAGGGCAGTTATCGTGCAGAAGGACTGCACGTACAAAGCGCCAGCAAAGATGTACAGGCAGTGTTAGATATAGATGCTGATACTGATATTAAAGCTATAGGTGACGGTTATGCTCTTGGGGCTTATGCAAATGGCAATGCTGTACTTAATCTGAATGGTAATACTGTTATGAAAGCTGCTGATGGCAGCTGGGCAGTTGATGATCAGGGCAATGGTTATAGCTATTATGGCAGTAGTGCACTTTATGCAGGCAGTGATTATAATATTCAAAAGGGTGCTGCTATTAATGCAAAAAATGTGGATTTTGCAGTTAATGGCAATGGTGCTTTTGCTAATGGCGGTGGCTCAACAGTTAATATTGAGGGCGGCGTTATTAAAGTAAACGGAGAGCGTGAGCTGTATGCGTTATTGGCACAATCCGGTCATGTTAATATGAATGTTAATGAGGCTAAAGATGCTTCTGCCGGACATGATGTAAGTCTGTTAGGCAATATAGGTGTTCTGAATGGGAGTGTTAATAATAACGAAAAAGAAAAGTTAAGTGAAATTAATCTGGGTTTAGATACAGCTGCATCTTCTTGGAATGGTGTTATTGTCAATAATTTTACTCAGGAACAGCTTGATAAAGGTTATAGTACAGCAGTAAATCTGTTTATGAGTAATGGTGCAAGCTGGACTAATGAAGCTTATGGAAGTGGTACGCTGAAAGATTTTGCAGGTAGTACTGTTAATAAATTTACTGGTGGCAGTGATGCGGCAAGTGCAGGCAATATCTTCCAAAACGACAGCAATAAACTGGTTATAGATAATTACAGCGGTTATACTAATATTTATTATGCGCATACTGGTGACGGCACTTTGGCAGATAATTATAATGCTGGAGATACAATCATCAAGAGTGCAGCGGCAGGCAGCGGTATCAGCTTGATTACTGACAACAGTGGTATCAGCATGGACAATGTTATCGACGTTAATAAAGCACTTGATACTTTAGCTGGTAAGTTAACGTATATGAACTTTACTGTGGGCGAGAATAATTTAACTGGTTTAGTCAAGATAGCTGATGGCTTGACAGCAAGCTCTGCCGCTAAACAGACAGGTTCTATTGAGTTTGACGGTGAAACAGGCAAAGGCAGTCTGAAAACAGACAGTGTAACACCTGGTATCAGTAATCCTGGTGAACAGCAGATAGATAAATTTAGTGAAACGATTACTGGTAATGATACTTATTATCAGCAGCAGGGAGTACAAAAAGAAGATGGCAGTTATGTATTCAGCAAGAATCCATCAGAGGTAACTGTCAGCGATGGTGCTGCTGTAAACGCAGGTAAGTATGATGTTGTTATTGACAGCAGTAAGGCGGAATTGCATTTGAATGGTAAAGAACAGGGTATTTTGGCAGATGGTAAGAATGTAACGATTACAGGCAGTACATCTGTAAGCGGTACTGTAGGTATTCAGGCAGCAGGCGGCAGTGTAAATTTGAATGGCAGCACTAATATCAACGGAACTGCAGCTGCGATTAAGGTTGCTGAAGGCGGCAGAGTTGAAGTAGGCAATGGTGTTATAAATGGAGATATTATTGCTGATGGCAATGAGGCAAGTGTTAGTGTTAATGGCGGAGATAAGGCAGAAAAAACTCAGCTTAAAGGCAATATAGCTGCTGCAAACGGTGCTGATGCAGAAATTTTCCTGAATGGTGCGGCAAGCTGTCTGACTGGCGGCTATACTGCTGGCAGCGGTAATATTGCACTTAATATTAAAAATGGTGCAGTTTGGCATTTAACAGACGGTGAAGCAGCTGTCAGTGATAAAGCGGCTTTTGCTTTAGGTTCGCTAACTGTCAATGGAGGGGCTAATAAAGCGACAACTGGGTATTTAGACATGACCAACCGCACGAAAGATTTAAAAATTAATAATTACAGCGGTTGGGAGACAGTCATCTATAATCACAATAATGATGGAAGCAAAGTAACAGATTACACTTCCGGCAATACTGTTATTGATAAAGCTGCTTCGGGTTCTGGTGTTGTGCTGTCAACGGATAACAGCGGTATTGATATGAACAGCAAAACGGCTGTAGAAAATACGCTGAAAGCATTGGCTCAAAAAGTAATTTATAATGATGCCGCAGCTAATGCTGCTAACTTAACTGGTAAAGTACAAATTGCCGATGGACTCACATCTGCCAGCAAATATATGTATTTGGGTGATATGAAGTGGGATACAGCTAATAAAGGTCAGTATGTGGAAGACAGCATCGACTGGTCGAATAATATTATAGGCGGCGATTATGAAACCTTTATTATGAAAGGTATACGCAGTGCGGCAACAACTTCATTGCATACTTGGCGTGATAATATGGCAGATAGCTATAAAGCTGCAGATTTAGCAGATGAAGACGGTATCTTTGCAAAAGTATTAGGCGGTAAGACCAGTTCAGATGTGAAAGGTGTGAGTGACAGCAATACTTATTATGGTGTACAAGTAGGCTATGATAAGGTTTCTGGCAATGGCTGGCATACAGGTATAGCATTCGATTACAGAGATGGCGATTCCACATATTTGCTGGGCGGTGAGGGTGACAATCAGATGTACAGCCTAGGTATGTACGGAGTGAAAAACTTTACAGATAATTCATATCTGCGTATAGCAGGAAAAGTGGGTCGTGTAGAAAATGAATATGACGTATATAATGAAATACGTACTCTGAAACTGCATGGAAATTACAAGGCTAATGCTTATGGCTTAAACATTGAATATGGCAAAACCTTTGGCGAAGATAAGGCTTATGTAACTCCAATTGCCAAATTAACTTGGTCACATGTAGGCAGCAAGAGTTATACAGCACATACAGATAAAGCAAGTATGTTTGTAAATCAAGATAGTTACCAGAGTTTAGTTGGACGCATTGGTTTGGAAGCAGGTACGAAGAATGGCAAAGGAAATGCTTATATGGGATTGTTTGCAGCACATGAGTTCAATGGTGATATAAGTGCCTCTTATCTTGCGAATGACGGCGGCATGAAACACACAAGCTTTGACGGGGACGATGATTGGTTTGAACTTACCTTGGGCGGCAATTATAATTTAAGCAAGAATAGTCATATCTATGCAGAGTTTGCAAGAGATTTCGGTGGTGATTTTCAACGCAAGTGGAAAGCATCTGCTGGCTTACGCTTTGAATTCTGATAAGAAAAATTCTTAGAAACTAAGAGAGAAAAATAAAAAAGTGCATTGCTGAAGCAGAAATAATCTCTTTGGTGATGCACTTTTTTTGTTGTTGAAAGAGAAGAAGATAAGATGAAACTTAGACGAATACCGATTGTACATATTTTTGGTAATATTGTATTCTAGCAGACTGTATAATGATGCAATATGTTTACATATAGATTATGTGTAAAAGTTTTTGTAAAGAAAGGGCTTTTTCTGCAAATTTTGCTATACATACGCGAAATTTTGTAGTAAAATGACTTCACGAGTTATTTTGGCAGGATTCCTGCGTTTTCCGTACATCTGCTAGAGAAAGGTTGTGTTATTAAGGCTATGAACGAAAAATCGACAATGAATAGAAGCTTGAAGAACAGACACCTGCAGATGATTTCTTTAGGAGGTATCATCGGCAGCTGTTATTTTCTGGGTGCCGGTTACGCGATAGAGCAGGCGGGGCCTGCAATCATTTTATCCTATCTTTTTGGCGGTGCTATTGTTTTATGTGTAATGCTTTGTCTTGCTGAATTGGCAGTAGCAAAACCGATTTCCGGTTCTTTTGTGACTTATGCACGGGAAAATATTTCTTCAACTTGGGCATGTGGTATAGGTTGGGCTTATTGGCTTAACTGGATGGCTTATGTACCTTCGGAAATGATTGCTGCGGGAATTATTATGAATAATTTCATACCTGAAGTCAGTCAGCTGTGGTGGGCAATATTGTTCGGCCTTCTGGTTACGGTGATAAATCTCTTCCACGTTGATAAATTTGGCGAAAGTGAATTTTGGCTTTCGATTATAAAAATCATTGCTCTCGTAGTCTTTTGTGCTGTTGCCGGTTTGATAGTTCTTGGTATTATAGGCGATCAGGGTTACTTAGGAACTAAAGTACTTTTAAGTCATGGCGGTTTTGCTCCGCAGGGAAATTGGCCGATTATACTGACGATGGTTATTATTTTGGTTAATTTTCAAGGAACAGAGATTATAGGGTTAGCTGCCGGTGAGTGCAAAGATCCAGTTAAAAGTATTCCTATAGCTGTGCGTAATGTTTCCTGGCGTGTTATTGCTTTATATATTATTCCTATTACTTTGCTTTTATCTATTCTTCCTTGGGATAAAGCGAGCCTGAAAGAAAGTGTATTCGCTGCTGCTCTTGCAGAATATGGTTTTGAGGGCATGGCTTCTATGATTGCTTTTGTTGTTTTAGTTGCTGGGGTTTCCTGTGCTAATTCTGGATTATATGGCGGTGCACGGGCGTTGCACGCTTTAGCACGTATGGACATGGCACCTGCTTTTTTAGGAACTCTTAATAAAAACGGAATGCCGCAGAATTCTATAATTGCTTCTATTTGTGCCTGCTGGCTGGTTATTGTTTTTTATACCTTTAATCCAGACTCAGCTTTATACACATATCTTTTAGCTGTATCGGGATTTACAGGGGCGATGGCATGGATTTCTATCTGTTGGAGCCAGTATAACTATCGACGTCATCTTATTGCTAACGGAAAAGAAAGCGAATTGAAATATAAAACTCCGTTTTTCCCTTATGTAACCTGCTTTGGCATTTGGTCACAGGTATTTTGTCTGGCTGTTATTGCATTTACTCCAGATTTGCGACAGACTTTATATGCAGGAATACCAATGCTTGTAGTGCCGATGCTCTGGTATCGTTGGCGCAGACATCAACGTATGTTGGAACAGACGAAAGCACATATTGCTATGGTACATAAATCATAATAAAGGTTTATTAAAGCACGCTTTAAGCGTGCTTCTGTTTTTATAAAGATATATAGCTTACTTTATGCTTGACTTTTGGTTAACCTGGTGTTACTCTTTGCTTAATGCTTTAATTATCAATAAATATTTTATTTA
>CAZQQK010000049.1:0-12080 GCA_964595445.1 uncultured Phascolarctobacterium sp. | reverse complement strand
GATATTAAAAATTGAAAATTTTAAAATAGCTGCACTATAAAATTCTAATACTTTTTTATTTCCCAGGAAATAAAATAAACTTCTTGGATTTTAGGTATAGTAAAAATATAAAACCTAAAATTTTCTACTGCTGCTTATAGTCTATTAGTGAATAGGGGAGAGAGAAAAAATTAACTTATTATTAACAGAAGAAATCGTTATACTCTTATTTTAGAAAGTAGACAAACTTTTTATTACATTTTATAATTTCGCGATACTTTAAAACTAATCAGCATAAATACCAATGGTTTTCATAATTATAGATACTCTTTTTCTGATAATATACAAAAAACCTAATTACTGAAAAACTCAGTAATTAGGTTTTCATTTTTATATTTTATGCTTCTTCCTCTTCATGATGAAGAGCCGCTAAGGAAACAACCTTATCTTCATCATTCAAAGTCATCAGTTTTACTCCTTGAGCATTACGCCCATATTGAGATATTTCATCTACGTCAATACGGATAATCAAACCAGCAGCCGTAATCATCATAATTTCCTGTTCAGGATTAATTACTTTCATACCAATAACTAAACCAGTTTTTTCAGTAATCTTAATATTTATGATGCCTTTTCCGCCACGAGTTTGCTTGCGATATTCACCGACAGCTGTACGTTTACCCATGCCAAACTCAGTAACTGTTAGAACTTCATAAGTTTCATTAGGTACACTGTCCATAGCGACAACTTCATCACCATAGTTTAAAGAAATTCCCTTTACACCATGAGCAGTACGTCCCATTGGCCGCACATCCTGCTCATCAAAACGGATAGCAATACCATTACGAGTTGCAAGAATAATCTCACTGCTGCCATCAGTCAGCTCAACACCTATCAAATCTTCTTTTTCATCTAAATTAATAGCAACTACACCAGTTTTTCTGGCACTTTCCAAATCCTTAAGATTTATCTTCTTAACCGTACCCTTATTCGTAGCCATAAACATAAATTGTTCTTCTTTAAATTCACGAATAGGAATAACTGCTGTAATTTTTTCACCCTGTGTCAAAGGCAATAAATTAATAATTGCTGTTCCTTTAGCAGTGCGACTTGCTTCAGGTATTTCATATCCTTTTTGACGGTATACACGACCTCTGTTGGTAAAGAAAAGAATATTATGGTGGGTAGTAGAGAGGAAGAGATGTTCCGCAGAATCATCCAGCTTTTTGCCGCTGCCGCCAGTTTTGCCGACACCACCGCGTTTTTGGCTGCGGAAATTATCTAATGTTTGACGTTTAATATAACCTTGATGACTGATTGTTACAACAATATCTTCTTCAGCAATCAAATCTTCTATTTCCATTGCAGAGTTGTCTAAAGAAATTTCAGTACGACGCTCATCACCAAATTTTTTCTTAATCTCCAAAAGATCATCTTTAATAATATTCATAACTTTAGCTTCATCGGCAAGGACACTTTCTAACCAATCAATGGTTTCCAAAAGATCAGCATATTCTTCGTCAATCTTTTTACGTTCCAATCCAGTTAAACGCTGCAAACGCATATCCAAGATTGCCTGTGCCTGACGCTGACTCAATTTAAAGTTATCCATTAAAGCAGTACGGGCAATATCGGCTGTAGCACTGCTGCGAATAGTGCTGATTACAGCATCAATATTATCTAAAGCAATTTTCAAACCCTCTAAAATATGTGCTCTGTCTTTAGCTTTTCCTAATTCATAACGAGTGCGTCTGGTAATAACATCCTTTTGATGCTCTAAATAATATTCCAACACTTGTTTTAAGTTAAGAACACGCGGCTGACCATTAACTAAAGCCAGCATAATAATACCAAAAGAACTTTGCAGAGCAGTGTGCTTATATAATTGATTTAAAACAACATCAGGTACAGCATCACTTTTCAGTTCTATGACAATATTCGTACCTTCTTTAAGATTGGAATAATCATCTACTTTGGTAATTCCTTCAACAACGCCGTCTTTAGCAAGTGTAGCAATATCTTTAATTAAATTTGCCTTATTTACCTGATAAGGAATTTCTGTAACAACAATCTGATGTTTTCCCTTATTAGTAGGCACAATCTCAGCCTTAGCACGAATTTTAACAACACCACGTCCAGTATTATAAGCACTTGTTATGCCATCTCTGCCTAAAATACAAGCTCCCGTTGGAAAATCCGGGCCTTTTATTGCTGTCATTAAGTGAGATATTTCTACATCAGGATTTTCAATCAGCATTACTAAGCCATTAACAACTTCACATAAATTATGTGGGGGAATGTTAGTAGCCATGCCTACGGCAATGCCGGAACTGCCATTAATAAGAAGAGCTGGAACCTTAGATGGCAAAACACATGGTTCTTTTAAAGATTCATCATAGTTGGGAACAAATTCAACTGTATCTTTTTCAATGTCCTCCAACATTGCCTCAGCAATTTTTGCCATACGTACTTCAGTATAACGCATAGCAGCCGGACTATCGCCATCTATACTGCCAAAGTTGCCATGTCCGTCAACCATAAGATAACGTGTGGAAAAATCTTGTGCTAAACGTACAATGGCATCATATACAGAACTATCACCATGAGGATGATATTTACCTAAAACATCACCGACGATACGAGCGGATTTTTTATAAGGTTTCGTCGGAGTCATACCAGCTTCCTGCATAGCATATAAAATACGGCGATGTACAGGTTTTAAACCATCACGAACATCTGGTAAAGCACGTTGGATAATAACACTCATAGCATAATCGATATAAGATTTTTGCATTTCTTCTTCGATATATACTGGAAGAACTTTACCGCCATTAGTATTTTCTAAATCCACTTTATCACCAATCCTTTATCCATTACTTAAACAATATTTCATAGACCTGCTTGCCGATAAGCAGTGTAGTAACTAATAAATACAAAGGGCGTACATAAGATGCACCTTTTTTTATTGCCATACGCGAACCAAAAATTGCTCCCGCAACCATTGCTGCTGCCATGATTAGTCCGTAAGACCAAACTATTGTACCGCTAACAGCAAATGAAACTAAAGCACCTACACCGCTGGCAAAATTTAAAGCTTTTGCATTACCGGCAGCTGTAACAAAGTCATATCCCAGATACAAAAAGCCAAAAATAAGAAAAGAACCTGTTCCTGGACCAAAAAAACCATCGTAAAAACCCATAGAAAAGGCCATTATACAGGCTCCGATTAAAGCCTGTAAGCCAAGTTTTTTTAAAGTAGAATTATCGCCCCAGTCTTTGCGCTTATAAGTATATACGGCAACAGCAACCAACAAAATTACAATAACATTCTTCATTAACTTTTCCGGCAAAAGATATACTACATAAGCTCCTAATGCTGAACCTAAAAACGACAACGGCATAAGAGTTAAAGCAGCTTTTTTTATTTTACCAGCTCGCCAAAAAGAAATTACGCTAGTCAATGAACCCACAGAAGCAGCAACTTTATTGGTTCCTAAAGCATAAGGAACAGGTAAACCTAAACTCAATAGAGCAGGAGTGGAGATAAGCCCACCACCGCCAACTGTAGAATCAATAAAAGCAGAAATAAAACCAGAGATAACTAAAAACAATACAGTACTAATATCTAAATTTGCTACAAAATTTTCCAAAATTTTCCCCTCATTTTTGTGTTTATAAATTTTTTACTGCCAATGAATATACAAGCCTAATGAACCAGTATAACAACAGCAGGAAAATATATTATCATTAAAGACTTCATTACTTATAGCATACGGATGAAGCTGCTGCAGTTCAGCCTTATGCAAAGGCCACCGAACACCGCTTATATCTACATTAACCAAATTACTTAAAGGCAGTATCGATACAGCCTTCGGTATCTTATTTAATTTTATTTCGACACTTTCACCATCATTCATAAAAAGCATTAATTCTTTTTCATCTGCCATAACAACTTGACATTGCCGCTTATTTTTTACAGACAATAAAGAATAAACATTGCTGTACAGATGATCAAAGCGCCCTCCCCAAATGCCGCTGGCAATTATATCCCCATTAGGCAAATCCTGGAGCAACAGCATTAAATCTGTATCATCTTTTGCAGGATTAAAATAATATATTTTACTTCCTAATAATTCAGCTTCCTTATAAACCTCAACTGCAGCACTGTCACAGTCACCATAAATTTCAGTTGGAATAATACCTGCATCAAGACAATAAGAAGCACCTTTATCAGCACAGTATACCTTTTTGCTGATACTAACATTACTTAACCACACAGCATCAGGTTTACGCCCTCCTGCTACAATCAGAAAGTCATTGCAAGGAATATATTCTTTTTCCTTTTCGCGTTTCACGTGAAACATAATCTTCAAAGCTGCGTTGGGAAGATTTATTTTTTTAGTATACATCATTTACTGCTGATAGAAACTGGTTTAATAACAATCTGATTGTTCTCTTTTAATACTTTCCAAACACAATCACCATTTTTATTTTTCAACCATTCCATACTTATTTCAAGTAAAAAACGATTCAAACGTTCTTGTGCATCGACAGGAAGCAGCAATTCTTTCTTTTCAGAAGATTTATTTGCTTTCACCTTATTTTTGCTGATTTTTTCATCAGCATACATTCCATTTTCAAAAGTAAGTTCTTCACTAAAACCTTTCAGCATATCAGCATCAGAAAGATTTTTTCTAATTTTTGCCATGATATCTTACCTCATATTAATGATTGTTATAAATCCAAATTACGAACTTTTTGAGCATTCTCTTCAATGAACTGTCTGCGTGGTTCAACTTTATCTCCCATTAAAATAGAGAAAATTCTATCAGCCTCAGCGGCATCCTCCATATGAACCTGCAAAATAGTACGGGAAGCAGGATCCATAGTAGTTTCCCATAACTGTCCAGGATTCATTTCACCTAAGCCTTTATATCGCTGTACATAAGGATTATTTTCACGTCCTACTTCATCAAGAATCTGCTGTAATTCTTCATCACTATAAGCATAATAATGCTGTTTCTGATTTTTTCTAATTAAATATAAAGGAGGTTGAGCAATAAATACATGACCTTCTTTAATCAAAGGCTGCATATAGCGATAAAAGAAAGTCAGAAGCAACGTTCTAATATGAGCACCGTCTACGTCAGCATCAGTCATAATAATAATTTTTCCATAACGAGCTTTTTCTAAATTAAAGTCATTACCAATACCACAACCAAAAGCTGTTATCATATTGCGAATTTCTTCACTGCTTAAAACCTTATCAAGACGTGCTTTTTCAACATTTAATATTTTACCACGTAAGGGAAGTATTGCCTGAAAGTCACTATTACGTCCCTGTTTAGCACTTCCGCCCGCAGAATCACCTTCGACTAAATAGATCTCAGTATCTTCAACATTACGGCTTTTACAATCTGATAACTTTCCTGGTAAGCCTCCTAAATCCATAGCATTTTTACGACGTGTCAACTCTCTTGCCTTACGTGCCGCAAGACGTGCACGTGCCGCAATAATCGCTTTTTCTACAAGCTTTTTAGCAACTTGTGGATTTTCCTCCATAAATTCTGCTAATGTATCTCCAACAAGATTATCAACTATAGGCATAACTTCGCTGTTGCCAAGCTTAATTTTAGTTTGACTTTCAAATTGAGGATTCTGAACTTTTAAGCTTAAAACAGCAGTTAAGCCTTCTCTTACATCATCACCGCTCAAAGCGTCTTCATTTTCTTTAAGAATATTATTTTTACGTGCATATGCATTTATAGTACGCGTTAAAGCTTTGCGAAAACCACTGAGATGCGTTCCGCCTTCTTCAGTATTAATATTATTGACATATGTAAAAATATTCTCGTTATACGTATCACAGTACTGCATAGCTACTTCAACAATAATACTGTTCTTTTCGCCTTCCAGATAAATCGGTTTAGGATTAATTTTATCCTTATCTTTATCCAAAAATTCTACATACTCAATAATGCCTCCAGCAAAGTGAAAGCTCTCATTTTTACCTTCTGTACGTTCATCAGTAAGAGAGATAGTAATTCCTTTATTTAAAAAAGCTAATTCTCTAATACGTAAACGCAGAGTATCATAACTATATTCAGATTCATCAAAAATAGTTCTGTCCGGCTTAAAATGAACTGTCGTACCAGTAGTATCACAAGTACCTTTTTCATAAAGCTTTTTTGTAGTTTTGCCTTGCTGAAACTCAATACCATAACATTTACCGCCGCGACGTACTTCTACTTCCATATATTCACTAAGAGCATTTACACAAGTAACACCTACACCATGCAAGCCACCGGAAACCTTATAGCCACCGTCGCCAAATTTGCCGCCTGCATGCAATACAGTCATTATAACTTCAACAGCAGGTTTCTGCTCTTTTTTCATGATATCTACAGGAATACCCCTACCGTTATCTGCAACAGTTATGCTATTGTCAGCATGAATGAAAACTTTTATATCTGTACAGTATCCAGCTAAAGCTTCGTCAATACTATTATCAACAACTTCATAAACTAAATGATGTAATCCACGAGCAGAAGTACTTCCTATATACATAGCAGGTCTTTTGCGAACTGCTTCAAGTCCCTCTAAAACATGAATCTGCTCTGCATTATAACTGCCTTTGACAGTAGTTGCTTCTTCAATATCAATCCCTTGGGTCATATTTACCTCCGTTTTAAATTCGTTATATTAGTATATACAGCATCTTCTAAAAAATCTATTTCAGCACGTTTTTTTAACGTTACAGAAGAAATAGATGATAAATACATTGTATCAGCTGTAAGTATACAGCTATAGTATCCTTCACCGCCGGAAGCATCAACAATACAGTAACGGTTTCCATATTTTTTTACATACTCTTCGTAAACCAGAGACTGCGGATGATTTAAATTAAAAATGGCAATAATCTCACTATTCTTTACCATATAATCTACTCCCAAATGCAGATACACTCTGATCCCTCCTTAAATATGCCAGTACACGTTCATATAAATCTGAAGTAAGCTCCTCTGGGTGCTTTTCTGTTAGAAAAAGTACAGCTAATAAACTTTCTTTTTTATCAGCAAAACCGTGACGAACCTTTTCAAAATAATAATTTTTTAAATCGTCTTTTACAGCCGTGAATAGTATTTTATCACATTTATAGTAGGCTATACAATCATTATACTTTAACCACGGCTGTATCCTTAACAACTCTGCAATTTTGCTGCGCAGCTGATTACGCTGTTCCCGCTCACAAACACTGCATATTCTCATACCTTTTTCCATTCTGGCTCCGCAATTAGGACACTTAATATATTCTATAACAGGAAGTTCTTTATCTTCAATTTTATTCTTGGAATATTTGAGAGAACCTGTATGGAAATATACTTTTTTTATTATTATCCGACCTAAAAGAAAAGAATTTATTTTTTGTAAAAATAAATTTTTCATCATATACAACTCATTAGCAAGCATACTGTTTTTAGTTCGAATATAAATTTCATTTCCATCTATTTTTTCTATAGAACAGCTGCATGAAAGGTTTTGCCCTACAATCTCAGACCAGTGTAATTCCAAAAAATGCTGTAAATAGGCATATTTTACTTCTTTTGTAATAAGAGCACGTTTAAAGCTATATCTTGGATCAAACAAACGATTTATGACATCTTCAGCAGACTCTAATTTGTCAGTACGCATATTTAAGCCTCACTTATTATTGAACCAGCTTCAATTTTAAAATAGGCATTACCTATAAGATCAGGTATAAGTTCACGATCGTTAACAGTAATAAATGTTTGTACTTTTCCATTAATGAAAGATATTAATTGAGAACGACGGTTATTATCAAGTTCACTCATAACATCGTCTAATAACAATATAGGAAATTCTCCCAGTTCATTATGAACATACTCCAACTGAGATAATTTTAAAGCTAAAGCAGCACTTCTCTGCTGTCCTTGAGAACCAAAAGAACGTAAAGAATGCTCATTAAGTAATAAATTTAAATCATCTCTGTGTGGCCCAATTCCAGTATTTCCTCGAAAAATATCTATACGCTGACGTTCTGTAAGATGAAAGCGATAAAAATCTTCATTGCATTCATCAAGTGTTAAAGGATATAAAACTTTACCATTATTACCTTTTTGCTCATAGACAACCGTTAACTGTTCTTGGCTGCTGGTTATAGAGTCATAAATTTTACCAGCTATAACTTTTAATTTTTTTAAAGCCAATAATCGTTTTTGCACTATTAATGCTGCTAAACGAATAAATTCTTCGTCCCATGGCTGTAAGATAGACTGCGAACCGCCATTATCACGCAAATCCTTTAATAAACGGTTACGCTGCTGCAAAACTCTGTTATACTTCACAAGCAAATCATAGTAAATCGGATCTGTTTGCGCTATCTGCATATCAAAAAAGCGTCGCCTTAAAGAAGGCTCACCTTTTACTAACTGTAAATCTTCTGGTGAAAACATTACTGCATTTAAAGAACCATAGTGTTCTTTGGGGCGAATTTTAGCACCATCAAGTAAAATTTCCTTTTTCCAACGTTCATTTTGCAGATACTTTTTTATTTTAAGCTCATGCGAGCCACTGAAATTAGAGTATTCGACAACAACAGCCATAGAATTACTGTTTAAACGCAGCAAATCTTCTTCTGAAGATGTTCGGTGAGACATTCCAAAAGAACTGAAAAAAATAGCTTCTAAAAGATTAGTCTTTCCTTGAGCATTTTTTCCGAAAAATACATTCACCATAGATTTTATACTCAAATCACAGCTAGGATAATTTCGAAAATTGACAGTATATAAACGATTAATTTTCATTAAATTTCCTTGGTTATGGTCAATTCTATCTGATTATCAATATTAACTATATCACCAGGAATGACTTTTTTACGTTTTTCAGTTACTATTTGACCATTCAGGCGGACAACGCCATCTTCAACCATATGAAAAGCATGTCCGCCAGTATCAGCAATACCGGAAAATTTTAAAAGCTTATCCATAGTAATAGTGTCAGTTGTAATTTCAATAGTTTCTTTTTGCATAAATTTGCTCCTTAAAAAACTACGCGAATCGGAGTAACGATATAAATATAATCTTTATCTTCTTCACTTGTTACGCAAACAGGACTAAGAGAAGTATTCATAGATAAAATAACTTGTTCAGACTCAAGATTTTTTAATATATCGAGAATATATTTAGAATTAAAAGCCACATTCAATTCATCACCTTCGCTGTGACAGGAGATAACTTCTTTACCTGTACCAACATCTGGACTGCTGCTGCTGATTATTATTTCATTTTCAGATACACTCATTTTTATGACACTGTAATCACCATCGGTAGAGAATAGGGCAACACGCTCAACAGCTCCAGCTAATTCTTTAATGTTAACTTTTGATGTTATTGAAAACTTAGGGGGTATAACACGTCGATAATCAGGGAATTTACCTTCAATTAAACGAGAAACGATAACTACATTATCTATAACTGCCATGATTTGGTTTTTTAATAAAGATAAAGTAACTTGCTGAGGTATTTCATTATTAAGGTTGCGGGCGATTTCGGTTAAAACTTTAGAAGGAATAATCATACTGATAGTTTCATTATTATCATAAGATAAAGATTTTATTGCCAAACGATGTGTATTTGTACCAACAAAAGTTATTTTTCCATTATCTACTTCTACTAAAATACCTGTAAATAATGGACGTGCTTCGTCTGTTGAACAAGAAAAGATAGTTTTCTTAATCAGTTCTTTTAGCATAGTATCATCAATAGTAATGCTTTGTTCAGCATTAATTGTAGGAAATTTAGGATATTCTTCTTCGTTAATCAGATGAAGATGAAATTCTGATTTAGCTGATGATACTTTTACGGTGTTATTAGAGTTGTTTTTACTAATTGATAAAGTTTCATCAGGTAATTTACGAATTAATTCTGAAAAATGTTTAGCAGAAACAACTATTTCCCCAGGTTCAGTAATATCTGCTTCAATTGTACAGGAAATAGCCATATTTAGATCCATAGCTTGGATTTCTAATTTATTTTGATTTGTAAGAAGATGTATTCCTGAAAATATTGGCGCACTTGGCTTTGAGCTGATAGCTCTTTGAACTGTTTGAATTGCTTTATTTAAGTTGCTGGTATTACATGAAATGATCATTTGTACACAGTCCTCCTTTTGTTTTTTACTATTAATAAATTATATAAGGTAGTCGGAGTAGTAGTAGAGAGTGTTAGTTATGGGGAAAAGTCTTTAGTTAAGCTTGAGAGTACAATATTTCCCATGTTGATAAGTATGTAGATAAGCGGGAAATATTATGCACCTAATCTACAGGATAAAAAAGTATTAACATTAAGAAAAAGTTATCAACAGTTTTCTTGCTAGTTATCAACAGTTTTTGTGGATAACTTTTATCTTAAATTATTATTGACGCAGTATTTCAACCATTTTTTGGATTTCGTTTTGTAATGTTAAGCTTGTAGCTCTGTTTTTACTGATTTTTTCATAAGCGTGTATAACTGTGGTGTGATCGCGGCCGCCGAAAAGCTCACCTATGCGTGGATAAGATAAATCAGCAAGTTCACGACATAAGTACATGGCTATTTGACGTGGATAAGCGATATTTTGAGTACGCTTTTTATTGAAGAGTTCTTCTTCTTTGACATTATAGTGATCAGCAACAACTTTTATAATTCCTTCGAAAGTTATTTGTTTTGTTTTTACATCGTTACCCATGTCTGTGAGTACTTTTTGTGCTGTTTCTGGAGTTATTGGCATATCCATTAAAGATGTGTAAGCAATAATTTTATTGTAGGCGCCTTCTATTTCACGTATATTGGTAGAGATATTTGTAGCCAGTAACGTTATAACTTCATTAGGCAGTGCAATATTATCAGTTTCAGCTTTAGTACGCAAAATAGCAACACGTGTTTCTAAGTCAGGCGGTTGAATGTCTGCTGTTAAGCCTTGTTCAAAACGGGTACGAAGTCTGTCTTCTAATGTTTCAATTTCACGAGGTGGACGGTCACTGGAAATGATGATTTGTTTATTTGCATCTTTGAGAGCATTGAAAGTATGGAAGAATTCAACCTGAGTTTGTTCTTTGCCTTTTAGAAACTGGATATCATCTATTATCAAGCAGTCGATGTTACGATATTTTTTTCGGAAAGCTTCTGTATTTTTGTTTTGAATAGAATTAATAATTTCGTTAGTAAATTTTTCGCTTGATGTATAAAGAACTTTCATGCTGGGATTATTCTGTTTAATGCGGTTACCGATAGCATGCATTAAGTGAGTTTTTCCAAGACCTACACCACCGTATAAAAATAATGGATTATAGGCATGAGCAGGGTTGTTAGCTACAGCCTGAGCGGCAGCATGAGCAAAACGGTTTGAGTTACCGATAACGAAAGTTTCAAAAACATATTTATGGTTTAAGTTGCTTTCGTCAGTTTTTTGGTCAATGGAGTTTTCATTAAACAATTGCTGCTGTTCACGTTTAGACGGTGGAGGCGTTACAGGTGTATCATCAATGGTATTTCCATCCATAGTTTCGATAATAAGCTGAATATTTTTTCCGGTAATTCCTGCTAAAGCTCCTTCGATAACTTTGGCATAGTTTTCTTCAAGCATAGTTTTAAAGAAACTGTTTTTTACAGCGACCTTATAATATGTGTCTGTAACTTCTAAAGGCATTATAGGTTTAATCCAGACATCAAAAATTTTTTCATTAAAGGATTCTTTTAATTTATCCTTACATCTTATCCAGATTTCCGCTAAATCATATGAATTCATGGAGATACATCCTTTCCTGATAAATTTGAAAAATAAAAACGACAGCTTGCATACTTCTTAGAAAAAAATATTGTAAGCGTCGATTAATTTTAAATATATACACATATATTTTAGCAGGTTGTGGATAACTTCGCAAATTTCTGCCGAAAATTTCTGTATATGCAGAAAAAAGCCTGTTTTTACTTGACGAAGTTTTTATTTTCTCATATAATATATCAGTAATACCTTGCACTCTTGGTTTATGCTGATTTGATGCATGAAAATGTTTGCTGGTAAAGCAGATTACGGCTATCAAT
>CAZQQK010000048.1:0-12371 GCA_964595445.1 uncultured Phascolarctobacterium sp. | reverse complement strand
ATATGCTAAAGTTAAGTCTTATCTATTTTGTAAATAAATATTATTGTGATTTTTGTTGTTTAGTATAGATACCTTTTCTATGTCAGCGGTGAAAAGAGTTTATTATTTATTTCAGCATTGTGTTATAATAATAAACAGAAAATAGGGGGACGGGAGAAAAAATGTCTGTCTTGGCTTTAATTAAGCACAATAATCATAGTGTCTGGAAACTGAATCTTTTGGTTTTATGGCTGGGAGTTTTTTTATGCTGTGCCAGTTATACTATGTGCATACCGTTTCTGCCAGTTTATCTTTTGCGTGAATTGCATGTAGCACAGGCAGATGTAAATTTTTGGGCTGGCATAACTTTTGCTGTTACTTTTATGGGCTCTGCTGTTATGGCACCTTACTGGGGGGCACTTGCTGATCATGTGGGGCAGCGAAAGATGGCAATCCGTGCTGGCTATGGACTGGCACTGAGTTATTTTTTAACAGGTATTTGCCAAGATGTTTATCAGCTGCTGTTTGTTCGTGCTTTGTGCGGAGTGGTGGCTGGTTTTGTACCTGCGTGTATGTCGATGGCTTCTTCTTCGCTGCCTGAAAGCCGTATGGGTTGGGGCATGGGGCTTATGCAGACGGCTGTTGCCAGTGGTACAATTATGGGGCCGTTGATGGGCGGATATATGAGCAGCTGGTTCGGTATGCGTACTTCCTTTTATGCAGGCAGTGTTGCTCTTGCGCTTGCGACTGCGGCGGTTATGCTGCTTGTGAAGGATATGTCAGTCTTAAATAAGGGGACGAGTGCTGCTGCTGGTCTTTTGGCAGATTTGCGGGAAGCTTTGCATAATAAGGGATTAATCTATATTATGTCTATGTTTTTTGTTATTCAAACCTGTGTTATGCTTATTCAGCCGCTGATTACTTTGTATGTTGGCGAGCTGATGGGACAGATGGGTGACAGCGTTATTAAAATGTCAGGGGTTATTTTTTCACTTTCGGGGATTACTGGTATTTTAGCAGCTCCTTTTTGGGGAAAACGCGGTCAGCATTATGGCTATGTACGTATTTTCTGTTTGGTGACGTTTATCGCTGGATTTATTAATCTTTTTCAGATATTTATTGCTGATGTTTGGCAGTTTGCTGCTATTCAATTTGCTTATGGGCTGTTTTTGGCTGGGGCTGTGCCTAATATTAACGCTAATCTTACTAATGTTACTGCTAAAAATATGCGTGGCAAGGCATTTGGCTTGGTAACATCGGCACAGCAGTTCGGGGGAGTTGTAGGCCCGCTTGCAGGAGGTTTTTTGGGCAGCTTTATGAGTTCGCGCAGTGTATTGGTTTTTACAGGTTGTGTGTTGATGCTTGTGGCACTTTATTCCTATTTTACTCACGTGAAGGGCATGGAAACAAAGGCTTAAATTTTTATATTATGAGGAGGAGAGATAATGCGTT
The DNA here is from genome assembly GCA_964595445.1 of uncultured Phascolarctobacterium sp. GTDB lineage: Bacteria > Bacillota > Negativicutes > Acidaminococcales > Acidaminococcaceae > Phascolarctobacterium_A. The sequence continues at coordinate 10,940 of CAZQQK010000048.1, read as the reverse complement.
TTTATACAGCAGAAATTGATGACCAGCAGGAACTTTTGGTGGCTTTTGTTCAGGGAACTAGGGCTTATAGATTAAAGCTTTTAGCTAAGCTTGTTCCAGAGCTTGCTTTTGAAGATATGAATACTTTGATTAAAGGGTTTACTGCGGAGTTGAAAGATAAGTTAAAACAGTTGGCTGAAAATGAGGATGTCCTGCAAAAGGCAGCAGTAAGCTTGGCTGAGATAAAGCTTTTAGCACCGATTGTGCATCCGCTTCAGGATGTAATCTGCCTTGGGATTAACTATGATGCTCATGCACAGGAGGCTGGAAGATTTTCTGATGAAGCTTTTGGCGGTGAACGTCCTTATACTATTTATTTTTCCAAACGTGTCAATAGAGCAACTGCTACAGGTGAAACAGTACCATCTTACAGTGGTTTAGTAGAAAGTCTTGATTATGAGGTGGAACTAGGTGTAATAATTGGGCGTGATGTTAAGGCAGTTAGCAGCAGTCAGGTGTACGATTACATTTTTGGTTATACGGTTATTAATGATATAAGTGCCCGTAATTTGCAGACAAGGCATAAGCAGTGGTATTTGGGAAAAAGTTTAGACGGTTTCACACCCATGGGCCCCTGTATTGTTACTGCTGATGAAATAGGTGATGAACAAAATTTAGCTATCAGCTGCAGGGTTAATGGTGAACTGCGCCAAAGCAGCAATACTAAATATATGATACAGACAGTTTGCGGTGCTGTTGCAGAGCTGTCGCAGGCTATGATTTTGCAGGCAGGAACAATTATTGCCACAGGTACTCCTGCTGGTGTGGGAATGGGCATGACACCGCCGCAGTTTTTAAAACATGGCGACATTGTTGTCTGTGAAATTGAAAAGATAGGCTGCTTGGAAAACAGCATAGATTAATTGGATAAATACAAAGAAAACTCTCAGAAAATAGGTATATTATACCAATTTTCCGAGAGTTTATTTTATTTGCCTTTTAGATTCAGAACAACTATTTCCGGAGCAACTTCTGTACGTACCGGAGGGCCCCAAAAGCCTACGCCGTTGCTGGTTATGGCATTCATACCACCAAAACGGTTACGGCCATAATCAAGCTTGTACATTCTTCTGGTTATTATGCGATTTGGGAACAGTTGACCCGTATGTGTATGACCTGCAAGATAAAGGTCGTAGCCTGCCAGTGCAGCAGCATCAAATCTGCGTGGCTGGTGATCCATTATAATATTGTAATATTGTGTGTTGTTTTTTGCTAAGGCACAGAGATTTTCTGTTGATTTATCACGGCTGAAATCTTCCAGACCGGTAATTTTTATACGGTTGTCGATGATTGTATCAGCATTGCGCAGAACATGAAAACCTTCTTTTTGCAGCATTTCCTGCCAACGCTGAGGATTATCAATATATTCATGATTTCCAAAGCTGAGATAGACAGGTGCTTGAATTTGTGCCAGTGCGCGGAGAGAATCTTGTTCTTCGACATAAAAGATGCGTTCGTCAATAGTATCTCCAGCAATCAGCACAAAATCAGGTTGCAAGGCGTTGACTTTAGCTGCTATATCTGAGGCATAACTGTTGCCTAGGATACGTCCTAAATGTAAATCGGTAAGAAAGACGATTTTATAGCTGTTTTTTGGTGGCAGTTTTTTTGTTGTTATAGTTTCTGTGCGGATAGTGGGATGAAAGGCACGCCAACTACCCCAGGCAATAAAACTGCTGATAAAAATAAGTCCAAAGGCAGCAAATTTAGCAGCGGACGGTTTAAGAAAGAATAACTTAGCGAAAATGAGAAAAACAGCGTGTATGACGATGAGCAGAAGTGTGTAATAGCCAAAGGCAATCCACAAACCTTCCAGCCAAGCAAATAACTTAGTCAGCCATAAAGGGGTTGCCTGCGGCAGCAGTACACTTACTGCGGCAGCAACTGTCAAAAGCAGGTAAATAAGGGCAAAACCTAAACTGCGGCCGAAAAGGGTGTAGCGCCAATAAAAATAACCGATAATGCTTAGTAAAAAATCAATAGAACAAATGAAAATAAAAATACGCATAGCAGACTCCCTCTAAATGTTTTAGCTGTAAAAATCTTCTATTATATTATACAATTCAGAGCTTACTATAAGTCAAGCAAATAATGTGAAAAAGACGTAAAGAAAAGGAGACAAAATAAGCATTGCCTCCTTAACTGATTTTAGGTTTGGCTGTAAGCCATTGACGTTTTTGTTCTGCTTGAGGGAACAGTTGATGGTCAAACCACATATAGAAAAACCTTTCAGCAGAAACGATATTATAACCGTCCTGCAAATGATCGCTGGTATCGAAAGGATCTGCCATAATCAGAACATCGTCGCCTGTATGTTCTGTTCCCATAGTATCGTAACCGATGATTACACGCCAATGACCGCCCCAATCAACATTTTCTACGATAATGGGAGTGTTGTTTTGCAGATTAGTTTGAACAAATTTGAGAAAAGCAGGATAGTTTTTAGGTGTAGTATCATTAATAGAGGAATGAACTTCCCAGCCAAGGTGTTTAAAATAATTAACCATGCCTTTGGTGTTAGTGCCGTTGCTTTTATTGGTTGACATGATTTTGGCAACGGTCATTTCGTCATCTATGCTGCTGCCATGAAAATATTTTACAACCATGTTGGCAGCAGCAGGGCCGCAGGTGTAATGGGTAATCTGCTGTGTGGTGGCAAAATGCGGCAGGAGCAGCAGATGCTCTGTTGACTGCATATTATAAATATCAGGTTGTGCAAAATAGGGTGAATGGGAAATATTATTTTTTCCTGCAAACTGTGCTGCTCCGCCTAGTGGAGTGCTGTTTGCCGTTTCTGCGGCAGAAGGAAGTGCATATTGCTGCAAGAGATAGTTGCTGCCTGCCAAAATTACGCAGCAGCAGACAGCTGCAAGTATAGCTTTACTTGTTTTCATTTACTGCTCCTTTATCCTGTTGTCTGCTGAGATTCTTTTTTACTGCTGCAAGCAGACTGTCTTTTTCGTTAGGAAGATTGCCTGACTGAACACGTTCCAGCAGATAAGAAAGTATATCTTTTATTCCTGTCTGCGGCATTAGTGTCAACAGCTCATGACCGCTGATATTAAGATCTTTGGTACATACAGGCATTTTTGTTTTTGCCAGTTCAATTACCTGTTTGCCGATGAGTTTTCCTTCTGCCATCAGTTTTTTATTTTCACGAGCGTTTGTAGCTCCCATATCTGAAAGAAATACTTCAACCAGTAATTCAAAAGCTTCTGTAAGCTCCTGTTGATTGCGGAAGCCAGCATTTTGTGCTTCTGTGCGTACCCAACGCAGCAGAGTGCGTTTACCTGTAACAAGCATGGGGGCAAAACGCATATGCTGTGCTGTAAGCCAAACAACTAAGTGAATAAAATCCTTACTGTAACGCAGACGGGTTAAAATTTCCTGTGCCATAGCAGCACTTTTAGCTTCATGACCAGGGTCGGTTGGCTGACCGTCCTTTTTTAATCTGCGTATACCAGGCAGACCCTTGCCTAAATCATGCAGCAGAAGTGTCCAACGAACGGCGAGATTACGCGGACTGCTGTCAACAGCAAGTAGGGTATGCTCCCATGTGTTATATAAATGGAAACGGGGATTTTGCTTTAAGCCTACTAAATGTGCTGCTTCCGGCAAAATAGGAATATGTTTCTCTCTGCCGTTTTCCTGCACGCGACAGTTGCTGGCTAAAATACCCGTTGCCTGCATGAGCATTAATCCTTTACCTGCGTACCTGCTTAAAAGCAGTTTTTCTAACTCTCTGCGGACACGTTCCAGAGAAAGACCGCTGCAGCGTTCAGAGGGAAATTTGTAATTTACAGGCAAATAGTAGGGTGTAAACGGCTGCCCATAAGGAGGCAGAGTGTTTTCATCATCTTGAACATAAGTAAAACCCAACTGCCCTATAAAGCGGCAGGCACGCAGCATCCGCAGAGCATCTTCCTGAAAACGTTGCTCTGCTTTGCCGACAGTGCGCAGAATTTTTTGTTGTAAATCCTGTTGACCGTTGAAAAAGTCGTAAAGATTACCGTTTATATCCAAAGCCATAGCATTTACTGTAAAATCTCGGCGGCTTAAATCTTCACGCAGATTTTTACAGAACCAAGTGGCTGACGGACGGTGAACATCTTGACTGTCATAACGTTCTCCACGAAAAGTAGTAACTTCGATAGTTACACCATTGATAACAATAATCACACAACCGAAATTATGTCCAAGATTGTCAACTGTTTTCCAGCCTTGTGTTTGGCAGACAGCTAATACCTGTTCGGGAACTGCATTGGTCGTGATATCATAATCATCAGGACAAACGCCCAGAAGCAAATCACGTACAGCACCGCCGACAAGATAAGCTTCATAACCGGCACTGTTTAAAACTGTTAAAATATTTTTTATATAGTCAGGAATTTTTTGTATATCCATTAGCGACCTTTCTTAAAATTCAGCGGCAAAGACTTCAATATTCAATGCCGTCATCTTTTAACTGATATTCTACATTTATACCGAAATATTCCCAGAGAATTTCTTTAAGTTCACTGCCGCTGTTTATTTTGTAACGGTATTTTACGCGTCCGCCAAGATAAAATTTAAGATAATTACCGCGAATGGTAATATTACAGTCTTCTCGGAAAATAGACAGTTTTTTAGTCTTAGTAAAAGGGGAATCAGGGTGAGCATCACACCAAAAGCTGGCAGTAATAAAATCCTTGTCAATTTGCGGTTCTTCCGTAAAGCCAAAAAGACGTTTCCAGATTTTTCCCTTTTCTTTCTGCCAAAGCAGCCAACCCCAAAATTCACTGCGGGTAAATTTATATTGGCTGATACTGTCGCTTTGAATAAGATTTTCCGTAAGCTCCAGAGGAATCCGCGGACTTTCGCTGTTCACACCTACATCTGTAAGATAACGTTTGCCGTTTAGCGTGACACACATTACACGATGGCGGCGCAGCTGATAGGTTTCCATTTTACCGATAAAGCGTGCTGCGTAACTTGTCACTTCAAAGCCAAGGGATTCCAACAGCCAGTTATATAAGCCGTTTAGCTCAAAGCAGATACCTCCGCGGTTATGGCGAATAATCTTTTCAAACATATCCGCACGTTTAAGGGAAGTTATTCTGCCGTTAAGACAGTCAAAATTTTCGTAGGGTATATATTTTAAATGTGCTTCATGCAGTTGCAGCAGTGTTTCCCATGTAGGTTCAGATGATAATTTTGGCAGTTGCAGTTTATACAAATACTGTTCAATCTGTTCTTTTTTCATAGGTCTGCCGTTTACAGCAGCGTAATTCTGCAAAGCAATCATCTCCCAAAAGCTGTAAATACATATTCTGCTGACAGCCGTTTGTATTATATTTTTTATTTTATCATTTATCTGTTAAGAAATAAATAGGATAGCAAAAGCTTTGGTTAAATAGATGCTAGAAAACCCTCCTCACTGGCTTTTGTCCAGCAAAGAGGGTACATATCAGTTTTGCAGTAAAGAGGGGTTTAAGTGTTTTTGAAAGTTTTAGGGTATCATAATAAATTCTACGGCAAAAACTAGTAGACAGCAACAGCATGCAACCTGAAAAAGGGTCATGCCGCGCCAGGCAGCAGCAATGCCGCAGATTAATGCCAAAGTTCCGGCAACGGGTGTTTGTGTTGCTTGGACAATAGCAGGAAAGGTCATAACAGCGAGGGTGGTATAGGGGACATAGTAGAGAAAAGAACGGATGAAAGGATTTTTTATCTCTCTGCGTATAAGTGTAAGCGGCAATACACGTATAGCATAGGTAACAAGTGCCATGACAGCGATGTATAAATAGATGTTATGTTCCAATGCTTATGCCTCCTTTTTTCCTGTGCTTCCTGCGTTACAGGACAAAGCCAGGCTGCTGTCGCTGCTATTAATACCGTAAGAATGATAGTGCGTGTACCGCCTGAGAGCTGTGCCAGCGGCTGCATATAGTTGGCAATGAAGCTGGCAGTGAAGCTGGCTGCAACTACCCAGAGAATGATGCGGCTTTGACGTGCAGGGGGAATGATGATAGCTAAGAACATACCGAACAATGCTACGCTCAGGGCACTGACGATACGTTCTGGTAAAGCTCCGCCGGCGATAATACCAGCAGCTGTGCCAAGTGACCAGCCGGGGATAGCTACTGCCATACCACCGTAATAATACCATGGGTTAAGTTTTCCTGGTCTGGCGATAGCGATACCGAAAAGTTCATCGGTAACGGCAAATGCTATTCCCAGGCGATGAATGATGCTTTCGCCTTCTTTCAGTCTTTGGCTTAAAGCGCAGCTCATAAGCATATAGCGTGCGTTGGCTATTAATGTAACCAAGGCTATTTCCATATAACTGGCATTGTTGCCTATTAAGGTGATAGCAGCAAATTCACCAGCAGAGGTGTTGTTGAGAAGACTGGTGAGAAATCCTTGCCAGATGCTGAGACCGGAACTGCGGCAGATGATGCCCAAGGAAAATGCTACGGCAAAATAGCCGAGTCCGATAGGTATACCATCATGCATACCTTGACGAAAAGCTTTTCTGTTTTCATTTTGTGAAGTTTTTTTAGTAGTTGAATCCATAATAATATACCGTAAAAATCTAAAACAGCTAAAAAGCTGAAAAATATCCGAAAAAGTACCCGTAAGCCTGTTGTTGCCGACCTACGGGTAAAACATGAGTGCTGCAAAAAGGGGGATTTGCAGCACAAACAAACAGAATTTATTGCTTCAGCAGTTCTTGAGCTACTAAATGTCCCATTTCGGAGGTAGATACTTTTTTCAGTCCTTCTCCGTACAGATCAGGGGTGCGGTAGCCTTGTTCCATAACTGCATCGACAGCTGCTTCAATGGCATCTGCTGCCTGATTTTTATTGAGTGAATAACGCAGCATCATTGCAACACTGAGGATTGTTGCCAGAGGATTTGCTATACCCTGACCAGCGATATCAGGGGCACTGCCGTGGATTGGCTCATACATACCAGTACCGTCACCGAGACTGGCACTTGGCAGCAGACCAATGCTGCCGGCGATGGTGCTTGCTTCGTCGCTTAGAATATCACCAAAGATGTTGTTGGTCAGAATAACATCAAATTGTTTGGGATTTAAAACTAACTGCATAGCACAGTTATCTACATAAAAATTATTTAACTCTACATCGGGATAATCTTTTGCCTGCATTTCAGCAACAATTTTACGCCACATACGGCTGGAACCTAAAACATTTGCTTTATCAACGCTGGTAACTTTACCGCGGCGTTTTTTTGCTGCTTCAAAAGCAAAGCGTGCAATACGTTCTACTTCCGGACGGGTGTAAAGCTCTATATCGCTGGCTTCTTCTACTCCATCAGCATTCAGATGTGCTTCTGTATGTTCACCAAAATAGATGCCGCCTGTCAGTTCGCGGACGATGAGCAGGTCTGCACCTTCAGCACGTTCAGTTTTGAGGGGAGAAAGGTGGGAGGTAAATTTGGAAACAGTCATAGGACGCAGATTGCAGTACAGTCCTAAAGCTTTGCGAATACCTAAAAGTCCTTTTTCAGGACGGATGTCGGGAGCAACGTTATCCCATTTAGGGCCGCCTACGGCACCAAGCAACACTGCATCGGCAGCTTTGGCACTGTCAATAGTTGCCTGCGGCAGCGGAACTCCTGCTGCATCAATAGCACAACCGCCTATGAGCTGTTTATCATATTCAATAGTAAAGCCGAATTTTTCAGCAGCAGCATCAAGAACTTCTACAGCTGCATCAACGATTTCTACACCGATACCATCACCGGGAAGCAAGCAGATTTTCATTATTTATTTTCTCCTTTAATATAGTTAATCAAGCCGCCGCAGTCAGCAATTTTTTGAATAAATTCCGGCAGCGGTTTAGTTTTGATAATAATATCTTTGTTCAGAATTTTGATTTCGCCCTTGGTTACATCTACATCAATTGTATCCCCTGGGGCAATTTTTTCAACTTCTGCACCAATTTCCAGTACAGGCAGACCGATATTGATGGCATTGCGATAGAAGATACGTGCAAAGCTGTCAGCAACGATACATTTTACTCCTTTTACTTTTAAAACAACGGGAGCGTGTTCGCGGGATGAGCCGCAGCCGAAGTTTTTTCCGGCAACAATATAATCACCTGGTTGTACATTGGCAGCAAAGTTTATTTCCAGATTCTCCTTGGCATCTTCCATTGCGTGTTCTGCAAGCTCGCTGAAATCAGCGATATTCAGGTATCTTGCAGGAATAATAACATCTGTATCAATATGGTCGCCATAACGCCAAACTTTACTCATTTTACTCTACCTCCTCAGGACTGGTGATGTAACCGGTGATAGCACTTGCAGCAGCGGTGTAGGGGCTTGCCAGATAAACTTCACTGTCAACATGACCCATACGTCCGCGGAAGTTGCGGTTTGTAGTAGATACGGCACGTTCGCCGGCTGCAAGGATACCCATATAACCACCGAGACAAGGACCGCAGGTTGGTGTGGAAACAGCAGCTCCGGCATCAATAAATGTATCAATATAACCCAAGTGCATAGCTTCCTGATAAATTTGCTGGGTTGCAGGAATAACAATCATGCGGACATGGTCGCAAACTTTATGTCCTTTCATAATTTCAGCTGCCTGCTGCAAATCTTCCAAACGACCGTTAGTGCAGGAACCGATAACAACTTGATCAATTTTTATGTTATGGCTTTCTTTGGCAGGATGAGTATTTTCCGGCAGATGCGGATATGCAACAACAGGAACAAGTTCATCCAGTTTAATATCCAAAACACGGGAATATTCTGCATCTTCATCAGGTTCAACAGCTTCCCAAGGACGGGTAACACCTCGTTCTTTGAGAAAGGCAATGGTTTTTTCGTCAACTGGGAAGATACCGTTTTTGCCGCCTGCTTCGATTGCCATATTGCAGATAGTGAGACGGTCAGCCATAGACAGTTCGCTGACACCGTCACCGACAAATTCTAAAGACTGGTAACGTGCACCATCAACGCCTATCATACCGATAATAGTGAGAATAATATCTTTACCTTTAACGTATTTAGGCAGTTTGCCTGTGAGGTTGACCTTTATTGCCTGCGGTACTTTAAACCAAGATGTTCCGCTTGCCATAGCACAGCCTATATCAGTTTGTCCCATTCCTGTGCTGAGAGCGTTGAGTGCACCGTAGGTACAGGTGTGAGAATCAGCACCGATGATGATTTCACCAGGAGCAACCAAGCCGCTGTCAGGCAGCAGAGCATGTTCAATACCCATTCTGCCTACTTCAAAGTAGTTTTTGATTTCATGCTTGCGTGCAAAGTCACGCATACGTTTGCACATGGTTGCAGATTTAATATCTTTGCAGGGTGAAAAATGGTCGGGAACAAGTGCTATTTTATTTTTGTCAAATACGGGTTTACCGATTTTTTCAAATTCATTAATAGCCGGAGGGCCGGTAATATCATTGGCTAATACCAAATCAACTTGGGAAACAAGCAAATCGCCGGCACTTACACTGTCACGGTGAGCATGTTTCGCAAGAATTTTTTCTGTCATTGTCATACCCATAAAGTAAAACCTTCTTCCTCTGAAATGTTTATGTTGAAATTAATTTAAAACAAATAAAACCCCCATCTGCGCTTGCAGATAGGGGCGAAAGTATCGCGGTACCACCCTAAGTTGTACTTCGTTTTTCCGGTTAGCGAATCGGTGACTTAACGCTGTCATAGACGTCTGCTTCTACTGGGTTTCAAAGCAGCAGCTTACGGGTGAGCTTCTTTATCTGCTGCCTGACAGCTTGCACCAAACGCTGCCTCTCTAAAAAGCCTAAGCAGATAAATTTTTCCCGGTCATTGCCTTTATGTTGTATTAAAAATAAAATAAACCACTTATTGTGTTCTCTACATTATCGCAACATATATGCTTTTTGTCAAGAAAAAAATTACGAAACGTGTAAAATTTACGTTTTCTGTCCGGTAGGAATAGAAAATGTGTAATATAAGCTTAACGGCAAGAGCAAAGTTTGTAAACAAAAGCTCACAAGGTTTAGTAAATTTATGGGTATCTGCATTGTAATAAATAGTTTATCGAACGGTTAAAATAGCAGCAATAAAAGCAGGTTATAATCAATATCTGCTTGTTTATAACCTGCTTCGGTAGAGAAATATATTTATAGAAGAAAAATAAAATTATTCATGCGGTAGGAATTTCCCCGACACCGCTGAGAATTATAGATGGACGGTAGGAAAATTCTTTGATGTTTTCTGTATTGCTTACTCCGCTGAGAACAAGGGCTGTCATTAAACCGCTTTCCATACCAGCAACAATGTCTGTATCCATGCGGTCGCCTATCATGGCAGCATCCTCCGAATGAACATCCAACAGACGCAGACCTGTACGCATCATGAGTGGATTTGGCTTGCCTACAAAATAAGCTTTTTTGCCTGTTGCCAGTTCAATAGGGGCTACTAAAGCACGGCAGGCAGGAATGATACCGATATCAGACGGGCCGGTGAGATCGCTGTTAGTGGCTATGAGCCGTGCTCCTTTGTTAATAAGGCTTACTGCTTTGATAATCATATTATAATTATAAGAATTTGTTTCACCTACAACTACATAATCAGGATTAACATCGTTCATGGTAATACCTGCATTATAGAGGGCATTAACCAAGCCTGGTGCTCCTATGACATAAGCGCTGCATCCAGGGGCCTGAGAATGGATAAATTTTGCTGTTGCCAGGGCGCTGGTGTAAAAATGACTTTCATCAACATCCAGTCCCAAACGTGAAAGCTTTTGCTGTAATTCTTTAGGGCTGCGTTCACTGGCATTGGTAAGAAATAAGAAACGCTTTTTTTCTTGATAAAGCCAGCTGACAAATTCTTTGACTCCGGGCAGTAAACGGTTTCCGTGGTAGATAACGCCGTCCATATCACAGATA
>CAZQQK010000047.1:0-12491 GCA_964595445.1 uncultured Phascolarctobacterium sp. | reverse complement strand
TTGCTTTTGACAAGAGCGTGAGCAGGATGTTTGCTAAGAAAGAGTTAAAACTTTGTAAAATAATATTTCTTAAAAATAGTTTTCACATAAAATGAAATAACTATTCCTGAGATAAAAATGAAAATAATTAATGGTTGACATAGTCAGAATGTAGTGATAAAATAAAATATTTTTGACAATGAATGGAGTGGGTGCTACAATATATTTATCAGGATTATATTATTAGGAGGGTTGAATATGTTTGCTGCTGGTGACAGGGTTGTATATCCGCTTCATGGAGGTGCTGTTGTTAAAGAAATAGAGGTTCAGGAGCAGGATGGGCGAAGAGTTGAATATTATATTTTACAGATGCTGTTTGAGAGCATGACGGTTTCTGTTCCGGTAAGCAATGCAGAAAGATTGGGACTGCGTTACGTGGGCGATGATGTTACTATGACAGAGATTGAGCACAGTCTGCATGAAACTCCTGATGTTCAGTCAGTGAAGTCCATATCTTGGAACAAACGCTTTCAGGTATATATGGATAGAATAAAAAGCGGTGATGTTACGGAAGTAGCAAAGGTATTCAAAATTCTTATGATTTTAGAAAAAACGAAAAAAATATCTGTAGGTGAACGGCGCTTATTGCATAGTACCAAACAGATTCTGCAAAGTGAAATAATGCTGATAAAAAATATAGATGCGGAAAAAGCTGGCATTTGGCTGGAAAAATGCTGCGAATGATTTAATTTAATTAGCTGATTGAAAATTATTGATAGATGTTAATAGTTTTCAATCAGTTTTTTTTGCAAGTTTTTTAAGCATTTTTTTCATTAATGACATATTTGCTAGGAGTTGTTACTTGTTTTTTAGTTTTATAAGCTGTATTATATAATTGATATAATAGCAAATGATAACTGACCGCTGTATTTGTCGTTGGTTTTTATATCATAAAAATATGCAGATTTTTTTAGAAAGGAGGTGCGATGATGTTTAAGAAATTTATTAGCCTGAGTATTTCGCTTATTATAATTATTACCGGACTCATACTTACAGACTACTCTTTACCGTTTTTGTCGGAATACCTTGGCTATGATCTGCACGGCAACGGACTGATGGGCGTTACTTTTGCCAACATTATTTTGGTTTTGCCGGGACTTTTTATTTTTTCCTGGCTGGCATTGGTGCTGGCACCGTTTTTGACCAGCAGTCTTTTTAACTATGCGGAGCGTCTTACCGCATCGCTGTCACGCATACCTACCAGTGATATTTTGGTAATGATTTTTGGTATAGGTATTGGTCTGATTTTGGCAAATCTTATAGGAGGACCTTTCGCAAGACTGCCTATTATTGGACCGTTCATACCGATTTTCTTAAGTATGGTGCTGGCTATTGTCGGTGCAAAATTGGCACTGCGCAAGCATAATGATATTGTAGAATTTTTCAGCCGTATTCCTAACCGTAAGGCAGTAAAGGCTCCGTCTGCCAGCGAAAATAATATTTTGGAAGGCCCGTTGGGGGATAGATTGTACAGCAGTAATAAACTTCTGGATACAAGTGTTATTATTGATGGACGTATTATGGATATTATGGCAACAGGTTTTCTTGATGGTAAGGTGGTTGTGCCTAATTTTGTTCTGATAGAATTGCAGAAACTGGCAGATTCTTCAGATACACTGAAACGTGCCAAAGGGCGTCGCGGCCTTGAGTTGGTGCAGGATTTGCAGATTAGCTACAAGAACCAGATTTTGATAATTGATAATGATTATGATGATATCAGTGAAGTTGACAGCAAGCTTGTACGTTTAGCAAAACAGGCGAATGCTGATATTATTACCAACGACTATAATTTAAATAAAATTGCCGGTATTCAGGGAATTAAGGTGCTGAATATCAATGAGCTTTCCAACGCAATTAAGCCTGTTGTCATTGCAGGTGAAGAAATGAATGTTTATCTTGTAAAAGAAGGCAAAGAGCAGGGACAGGCAGTTGCTTATTTGGAAGACGGCACTATGATAGTTGTAGAAAATGGTCGTGATTTTATTGGAAACAGTGTTGCTGTTGTTGTTACTTCGGTATTACAGACTTCAGCAGGCAGAATGATTTTTGCTAAAGCTGCTAAATAAGGAGTAGATAGGAAATGCCGCAGGAAGATAAGTTAATAGTTATTGTTCCGGCTGCTGGTGCAGGGAAACGCTTGGGGTTGGGGATTAATAAGGCTTTTGTTATGCTTGCAGGAGTTCCTTTGTTGGTGCATTGTCTGCATATGCTGGCAGATACGGGCCTTGTTAATTGTGCTGTTATAGTTTTAGCTAAAGATGAAACAGCAGAAGGTCAAAAGCTCTTGGCAAGCTATCAGCAGAGATATTTCCCTAATCTGCCCTTTACTGTAACTGCAGGCGGCAGGGAGCGTCAAGACAGCGTAGCTAATGCTTTAGCAACGATTGAAGAAGAAAACTGCTTTATTGCTGTTCATGATGGAGCACGTCCTTTTGCAGGGAGAGAGGTTTTTGCACGTACTTTGGCTGCTGCTAAGCTTCATGGAGCAGCCATTGCTGCTGTTCCGGTTAAAGATACCATTAAGGTGGTAAACAGTGCAGGCGAGGTTACAAAAACACCTCCGAGAGAAACTTTACAGACAGTACAGACACCGCAGATTTTCAGCGATGCTTTACTGAAAGCTGCTTATGCTTATCTTAAAGAACATCCTGCTGCTGTAACTGATGATGCATCAGTTGTAGAATTACTGGGGCATAAGGTAGTTACGGCATTGGGGCGTTATGAAAATATAAAAATTACTACACCGGAAGATTTGGTGTTTGCCGAAAGATTGTTGGCACAGCAGGAGTTGGAAGATGGAAAATAACAGACAGTTTATACAGCTGCGTGTTGGCTGCGGTTACGATGTACACAAACTGACAGCAGAACGCAAGTTAATTTTGTGCGGAGTTCAAGTGCCGTATGAGTTGGGACTCTTAGGGCACAGTGATGCAGATGTTGCTTTGCACGCTTTGATGGATGCACTGCTTGGTGCTGCTGCTATGGGGGATATCGGCAGACATTTCCCGGATACGGATGAGCGTTTTCGCGGAGCTGACAGCATGAAACTTACGGAGTATGTTGTAGGACTGCTTGCAGAAAATGGCTGGCAGATAAATAACGTTGATGTTACTATTATCGCACAGCGCCCTAAGCTTGCTGCTTATATACCGCAGATGTGCGAAAATGTTGTACGTGTGCTTGGCGTAGAGCGGGGAGCAGTAAATATCAAGGCTACAACTACTGAAAAGCTTGGTTTTACCGGTCGTGGTGAAGGGATTGCCGCAGAAGCGGTAGCGAGTATAGTAAAATTGTGATATAATACTTTAGTTAAACGATATAATTTAAAGCTGCTTTGTGAAAAGGTAAGTATAAATTTGGAGGGATATAGTAATGTGTAGTGATGAAATTAGAGTAAGGTTTGCACCAAGTCCGACAGGGCCGTTCCATATAGGTGGTGCCCGCAGTGCTTTGTTTAACTGGCTGTTGGCACGCAAAACCGGCGGCAAGATGGTTCTGCGTATTGAAGATACTGATCGTGAGCGTTCTACACCGGAGTCTGAAGAAAATATTAAGGCTGCATTAAAGTGGCTGGGTATGGACTGGGATGAGGGCGTTGATGTTGGCGGAGATTTTGGACCGTATCATCAAATGGAACGTCTTGACATTTATAGAAAATATACTGAACAGCTGTTGGCTGAGGGTAAGGCTTATTATTGCTACTGCACTGATGAGGAGCTGGAGGCAGAACGTCAGGCGTTGATTAAAGAAGGAAAAATGCCGCGTTATATGGGAAAATGCCGTCATCTTACTGAGGAACAGATTGCACAGTTCAAGGCTGAGGGACGTAAACCGACTGTTCGTTTTCGTGTACCTGCTGATCAGCAGATTTTGGTACGCGATATGGTACGCGGTGATGTTGTTTTTGATTCCAATAATATTGGTGATTTCGTTATTGTGAAATCCGATGGTATTCCTACATATAATTATGCTGTAGTAATTGATGATGCACTAATGCATATTACTCATGTTATCCGTGCTGAGGAGCATTTGTCCAATACTCCGCGTCAATGCCTTGTTTATGATGCTCTTGGTTTCAAACAGCCTGTATTTGGGCATATTTCTCTGATTTTGGGCAAAGACCATACCAAAATGAGCAAACGTCATGGTGCTACCAGTGTTGATCAATATCGTCAGCTTGGTTATTTACCAGAAGCTATTAATAACTTTTTGGCATTGCTTGGCTGGGCACCGAACAGCGAGCAGGAAATTTTCAGTATGGAAGAGCTGATAAAAGAATTCAGCATGGAGCGTGTAGCTAAAAACCCTGCTGTATTTGATATTGATAAGCTTAATTGGATTAACCAGCATTATATGCGTCAGCTGGATGCAGAGGCTTTCTTTGAAGCTGCAAAACCGCATATGATTACTGCTGGTTATATGACAGGTGAGGAAACTGGAGAAAAACTGGCATGGCTGCACAATGTTGTTGCTGCTGCACAGGAACACATTTCCTATGCTGCACAGATTCCTGCTTGTGTGGAAATGTATTTTAATGACGAATTTGATTTTGAAAATGATGAGGCTAAAGCAGTGCTTGCTGCCGAAACTGTACCTGCGGTTATCGGTATGCTGCTTGAAGAACTGCCAAAAATAGAAAATCTTGATAATGCTGCGGTAAAAGCGTTGTTTAAACAGATTCAAAAAGCTACTAAACTTAAAGGCAAGGATGTATTTATGCCTATTCGTGTTGCTCTTACAGGCAACCAGCATGGGCCTGAACTGGCAGCAATGGTTCCGCTGCTGGGTGTAGAGCGTACAGCTAAACGTATTAAAGCAAGTTTGAGCAAGGCTGGCGTTGAACTGTAAAAATAACGGCTGCGGCTGTTGAATTTAGGAGAAATTTTATGACTATCAGAGTTTATAATACCTTAACCAAACAAAAAGAAGAATTTGTGCCTATTACTCCCGGAAAGGCTAACATTTATGTTTGTGGTGTTACTCCCTATAACCATCCGCATATAGGTAATGCTCGTCCTTTTGTTACCTGGGATGTTATTCGTCGCTTTTTGGAACATGAAGGCTATGATGTAACACACGTACAGAATTTTACTGATGTTGATGATAAAATTATTAATACAGCAAATAAGGAGGGTGTGCAGTGGTTTGACATCTGCAACCGCTACATTGATTCCTACTTTGAAGTTATGGATAAGCTGAATGTACGCCGTGCCCATGTTTATCCGCGTGTATCCGAGCATATTGCTGATATTATTGCTTTGGTGCAGTCGCTGGTTGATAACGGTTATGCCTATGAAGTTGACGGTGATGTTTTTTACAGTGTAGAAAAGTTTAAATATTATGGTGAGCTTTCTGGCCGTAATCTGGAAGATATGATGGCTGGCGCACGTGTGGATGTCAATGACCGCAAACGCAATCCGATGGACTTTGCTTTGTGGAAATCTGCTAAGCCAGGTGAACCGTTTTGGGAAAGTCCTTGGGGCAAAGGCCGTCCGGGCTGGCATATTGAATGTTCTGCTATGAGCATGAAATATCTTGGCGAATCTTTTGATTTTCATGGCGGCGGCAGCGATTTGATTTTCCCTCACCATGAAAATGAGATTGCTCAGTCTGAAGGTTCTACAGGCTGCCATCCCTTTGTACATTACTGGCTGCATAATGGCTTTATTACTGTTAATGAAGAAAAAATGTCTAAATCACTGGGTAACTTCTTTATGGTTATAGATATTTTGAAACATTATAATCCAGAAACACTGCGTTTCTTCATTGTTTCTACACATTACCGCAGTCCGCTGGATTTCAGTGATGCACGACTGACGGAAGCAGAAAAAAGTCTTGCACGTCTGCGTCAGGCGCAGCAGACTTTGGGCGAGCTGAGCGAGGCTATGAGTGCAGGCTCTACTGCTGCAAGCTTAGAGCTGCGTGCTAAGGTTCAGCAGCTGCGTGAAGCATTTATGGAAGCTATGCGTGATGATTTTAATACGGCACTAGCGAT
This sequence comes from uncultured Phascolarctobacterium sp., assembly GCA_964595445.1. Taxonomy (GTDB): domain Bacteria; phylum Bacillota; class Negativicutes; order Acidaminococcales; family Acidaminococcaceae; genus Phascolarctobacterium_A. The sequence continues at coordinate 6,457 of CAZQQK010000047.1, read as the reverse complement.
AAGCCATATGTTTGCTTTAGCTAAGGAAATCAACATTTATCATAAACAGATTATGGATGCAGGCATGAAACCTGACGGCAAACTGGTAGCTGCTTTTAATGCTGTATTTGCTGAAATGTGCTCTGTTATCGGTATTTTGGAGAAGAATGCTGCTCCTGCTGCTTTAGAGACAGGTGACAGTAAGGAAGCAGAGTTGATGGAACTGTTTATTTCTTTGCGTCAGGAGGCACGCAAAGCGAAAAACTATGCACTGGCAGACGAACTGCGTAATAAATTAGCTGCTGTGGGCATTGTATTGCAGGATACTCCTCAGGGCGTGAAATGGTCTAAAGAATGAAATTTGAACAATATAAAATGTTGAAGGAGCACGCACTGGCAGCATGTACAGCTGCCGGTACGGCTTTTCCGGCAGCAAATGAACTGAATCCGATTTTGCTGGCATATATTGGGGATGTAGTGTTCTCTATGTATGTACGGCTGCGTCTGCTTTCTGCCTCTAAGCACGTGCGTGTTATAAACGACATTGGAGCACGTATGGTTTCTGCTGTGTGCCAGTGTCAGGCAATGCAGCAGCTGGAAAGCAATCTGAGTGAAGAAGAAACAGCAGTGTTTCGTCGGGGACGCAATGCCAAATCAACTGTTCCCAAAAGTGCTTCTGTACATGAATATCGTATGGCGACAGCTTTTGAGGCACTTTTAGGCTGGTTGTTTTTGCAGGAACGAGAGGAACGTTTGCAGGAAATTATGGATGTTTCTTTTGAGATAATAAGTAAGTATATGCAGGAGAAAAAAGGGATATAATACTATGATGATGGTTAAATTAGTAAGACATACACCGGAACCGGAACGTACAGTAGCTATGAGTGCACGTCTGTGCTATTCGCCGATTGGAGCTGCACAGCTGGAGGAGCGGATAAGCGATGAGCAGGCTGCTAAGCTGGTGCGGAAACTGGTAAGTATGGGGCACTTGTCAACCTTGGAGCATGTTACCTTTACTTTTGCTATTGAGGGCGTATCTCGTGTGCTGACCCATCAGCTTGTGCGTCATCGTATTGCTTCATATTCACAACAGTCACAGCGTTATGTTAAAGAGCAGGAGTTTGAAACAATAATTCCTGCTTCTATTGCAGCTAAACCAGAGGCTAAGCAAAAATTTACTGAGCTTATGGAAGAAATACAAAATCTGTATAATGAGTTTCTTGCAATGGATATTCCTGCTGAGGATGCGCGTTATATATTGCCTAATGCGGCAGAGACAAAGATTGTCTGCACTTTTAATGCCCGTTCGCTGCTGAACTTTTTCAGTCTGCGCTGTTGTACACGTGCTCAGTGGGAGATTCGTGCTTTGGCAAACGAAATGCTGCGTCAATGTAAAGAAGCTGCACCGGTAATCTTCGAAAATGCAGGGCCAACTTGTGTTTCAGAGGGCGTGTGCCACGAGGGTGCTATGTCATGCGGCAGATTGCAGGCGATTTTGGCAGCTAAAGCTGGCGAACAGAAAAAATAGGAGGCCTTATGACCCAACAAAACAGTGATCTTATTGTTGGCCGCAATGCGGTGAGCGAGGCTCTGCGCGGTCAGCGTTCTATAAATAAAATAATGGTGCAGGAGGGCGCGCACGGCGGCAGTCTGGGAGAAATTCTCAGTTTAGCAAGAAGTAAGAACGTAACTGTGGAAACAGTTAAGGCTGAAAAACTTGATAAGCTTGCAGGCGGTGTACGTCATCAAGGGGTGGCAGCTTTGGCAGCCCCGATAGCTTTTCAGACTTTGGATGATGTATTTGCACGTGCTGCTTCTAAGGGAGAAGAACCGTTTATTCTGTTGCTTGATGAATTGCAGGATCCGCAGAATGTAGGGGCACTTATCCGCAGTGCTGATGCTGCTGGTGTACATGGTGTATTGTTGCCGCGCAGACGCAGTTGTCCTCTGAATGCTGTGGTAGCTAAAATTTCTGCTGGTGCAGTAGAATATGTTCCTATTGTTCAGATTGGCAATATTGCCCAAACTATGGAAGAACTTAAGCAACGTGGCTGTTGGGTAGTAGGTGCTGATATGGACGGTGTAGATTATTATGCTGCTAATATGACTGGAGCTATTGTACTGGTTATTGGAGCAGAGGGCAAAGGCATTGGCCGTTTGGTTAAGCAAAAATGTGATGATATTGTAAGTATTCCTATGAACGGCGGTGTAAATTCCTTAAATGCATCGGCGGCAGGAGCTGTATTGATGTATGAAGTTGTTCGCCAAAGAAATCAGTTTGCCTGAGGTGGAAAATGGGTGAATATCTGATTATCGATGGCTATAATGTTATTAATGCCTGGAAAGAGTTTGCCCAGCTGCGTCAGGAAAATCTGGAACATGCACGAGAACTTTTGATTAGCGGTGTTGCAGAGTATGCAGCCTTTAAAGGTTATCGTGCAGCTGTTGTTTTCGATGCACAGGAAGTTGCAGGTCTTGCTTCTGTAGAAAAAATTCATGGGATAGAAGTAGTTTTTACTAATGAGGGTGAAACGGCAGATTCTTGGATAGAACGGCGAACTTATGAGCTTAGGCGGACGAAAGCTAAAGTTTTTGTTGTAACCAGCGATTATGCAGAGCAAATGAATATTTTAGGTGCAGGGGCTTACCGAATTTCCTCGCGTGAGTTTCGTGAGCAGTATTATAAAGCTAAAAAGGATATAGCTGCACGTCTGCGTGTACCTGACCGTGCTTTGAACCGCAATGAGCTTGGCGGACGAGTTAAGGGGCAGGTGCTGGAGCATTTAGAAAAACTGCGCCGTTGTAAAAGTTGACGTGTAAGCATGAGCAGGATATAATAAAAACACTAGCGTTTTTTAGAAAAAACTCATACGGAGGATATGTTATTAATGACTACAGAAACGGTTAAGCAAAACGAATCTGATGATGTTTTTGCAAAAATGACTGATGAGGAAATCGTTTTAGAGGCACAGCAGCATAATAACGTATTGGCTCAGGAGTATTTGCTGCATAAATACAGAAACTTTGTCAGAGGCAAGGCACGCAGTTATTTTCTGATAGGAGCAGAGCGTGAGGATATTATTCAGGAGGGCATGATTGGTCTGTATAAGGCTATTCGTGATTTTCGTGATGATAAGCAGGCATCGTTCAGAGCTTTTGCTGAGCTGTGCGTTACCAGGCAGATTATTACTGCAATAAAAACTGCTACCAGACAAAAGCATATACCTCTTAATTCTTACATCTCGCTTAATAAGCCTATTTATGAGGAGGACAGTGACCGTACACTTTTAGATATCATCAGCGGTGTAAAGGTTGCGAATCCCGAGGATATGATTATCAGCCGCGAGGAATTTATTGATATAGAAAATAAGATGAATGATATTCTCAGCGACTTGGAATGGAAAGTACTGATGAGTTATCTTGATGGAAAATCTTATCAGGAAATTGCAGATGATTTAGGTCGTCATATAAAATCGATTGATAATGCTTTGCAGCGAGTGAAGCGGAAACTGGAAAAATCTGTTATCAGTAAAGATGATATTACCGACCTGAGAACTGTTTACAGTGGACTGCTTTCTATAGATCCCTATGAACGTTTTAAAAATAAAGAGGTCTGAAAAGCTGATTACTGATAAAACTGTAACAAAAATTGACATCATTTTGAAATTTTCAGAATGGTGTTTTTTTATTAAAAGGATTTTACGAAAGTATAGCGAATAAGTAATGCAAGAGGTTAGTAAAGAAAATTTTACACTTCGGTGTTAGAGGAGGTTTTTCAAATGAATCAAGTTGAAGAATTAGTGAAGGTAGTAGAAACAGCTCAGGCTGACAAAGGTAATGTGGTTATCGTTACCGGAAAACCGGGCAGCGGCAAAAGTAAAGTGCTGCGTGAAGCTGCTGAGGCTAAAAAATGGACTTATGTTGACTGTCGTATGCTTATCAGTGAGGAGTTTTTGGCAATTCCTGCTGCCGACAGAGGTCTGTATGCTCCCGATATGTTTGCAGAAATTCTGGCAAGCTACAATGCCGAGGTTATTATTTTAGACAGACTGCAAACATTGTTTGTGCCTGTATTCCATATTAATACTGACAGCTTGATGCGTAAATTGAGCAAAAAGTTTACTATTGTAACTGCATGGCCTGGATATATTGATAATGGTAATCTGTGCTACGATAAGTTTGATGGTACAGAAGCAATTCGTATTAGTCCTGATGGTTTCCAGATTTGGAACGTGGAAGCTTAATTACATATTTGGCAGCGGAGGCATGATATGGAACAAACAAAACGCCGTTTTGCTGTTTTGACAGGCGGTGGTGACTGTCCTGGGCTGAATGCTGTTATCAGAGCTGTAGTGAAAACGTTTTTACAGAATGACTGTGAGGTTTATGGCGTTCTGAATGGTTTTAACGGCTTAGTAAATGATAATCTGCAAAAGTTGGATTATGCTGCTGTTTCTGGTATTCTGCCGCGTGGCGGTACAATTTTAGGTACTACTAATCGTGATAATCCTTTTCACTTTGCTGTGGAAGAAAATGGAGAACTGGTTTATAAGGATATGCGTCAGCAGGTGCTGGATAATCTGCATAAATATCAGATAGAAGCATTGGTTGTCATCGGCGGTGACGGGAGCTTGAATATTGGGGCACAGTTAGCACGTGAGTGTGGTGTAAAGGTTGTTGGTGTACCAAAAACTATTGATAACGATTTGCCCTGTACAGAGCGTACTTTTGGTTTTGATACGGCAATGGCAGTAGCAACTGATGCTTTAGACAGACTGCATACTACGGCAGAATCACATCATCGCGTTATGGTGCTGGAAGTAATGGGACGTTATGCAGGCTGGATTGCCTTGCACAGCGGTATTGCCGGTGGAGCGGATGTAATTTTGCTTCCGGAAATACCTTATAAACTTGATTCGGTGCTTGCAAAAATCAAAGCCAGAAAAGAAGCAGGAAAAAGTTTCAGCATAGTTGTGGTTGCGGAAGGGGCACGTCCGGAGGACGGCGAACTTTCTGTTGCACGTATTGTAAAAGAAAGCTTTGAACCAATTCGTCTTGGCGGTGCAGGTTCTAAGGTTGCTGAGGCTATTGAAGAAGCAACTGGTATAGAGTCACGCTGTACAGTTTTGGGATATTTGCAGCGCGGAGGTTCTCCGACAGCCTTTGACCGTGTTTTATCTACGCGTTATGGTGCGGCAGCAGCAGAAGCTTGTCTGCGTGGTGAATATAATGTTATGGTATCGCTGTGCCATGATCAAATTGTTACGGTATATATTCAAAAGGCTGCTTCTAAACCGCGGCAGGTATCTGTGGACAATGAAATTATTCGCACGGGGCGGCAGCTAGGGATTTGTTTTGGTGATTAAAACTGAACTTGATTGATAGATTTAACCCCAATTTAAGATGATAAAGTTATGATAGAGAGAAAGGTGCTGCTTTTCTCTCTATCTTTTTATTTTTAAAAATTGTGTTCTTTTTGTTAACTTTTTAACGAAAGCCTTACTTTTAATTGCAGTATTTCCTTATTCAGAGTATAATAAAATGGCTTGATGCCAAACGAAAGGATGTAAATTATGGATCTGAATCTGATAGCTGTCATAGTTGGTATTGTAGAAGGTTTGACTGAATTTTTGCCTGTTTCATCTACTGGTCATATGATTATAGTCGGTCATGTTTTAGGCTTTGACGGACATTTGGCTGATGTATTTGATGTTTTTGTACAGCTGGGTGCAATTTTATCAGTGGTCTTTATTTATAAAGAACGCTTTCTGCGATTTTTTACTAAGGATGGCTGGGATATTAATAAAGGTCTTAGCGGTTGGCATATAGCGGCAGGGATAGTGCCTGTAATGATGACAGCATTTTTTCTGTATTCATATATTAAGCAATATCTCTTTTCTCCTTTTACCGTAGCGATAGGTCTTTTTCTTGGCGGCTTACTGCTGATGTATGCTGAATATAAGACCAAAGGTCATGAGGCAGAATTAGTGGATGATGTTGATAAAATTACTATACGCCAGGCTGTATGGGTGGGGATTTATCAGTTTCTTTCTTTGTGGCCGGGATTTTCCCGCAGCGGCAGCACCATTGCCGGCGGTTTACTTGTAGGTTTAAGCCGCAGTGCTTCAGCAAGTTATACCTTTTTGATTGCTGTACCGTTGATGTTTGTTGCCTGCCTTTATGATTTGCTGAAAAACTTTGGCAATCTTTCTGCTGACGATTTGCAGGTTCTGGCTATTGGTTTTGTAGTTTCCTTTTTGGTTGCTTACTGGTCAATACTGTGGTTTTTAAAGTTTTTGCATAAGTATAATCTGACGAGTTTTGCTGTTTACCGCATTGTGTTGGCAGTTTTCACTTATTGGTATTTTTATTTATAATAACTGTTGACAAATTCTAAAGTATCGTTTATAATAAACAAGTAACTTGTGCTGGCATAGCTCAATTGGCAGAGCAGCTGATTTGTAATCAGCAGGTTGTG
>CAZQQK010000046.1:0-12579 GCA_964595445.1 uncultured Phascolarctobacterium sp. | reverse complement strand
AAGCACTTGGAGGAGAAGTTGACACCGATTGGCAATGGAATCTGGGTGTAAGATACAGCTTCTAATAAAAAAATAAATAAAGCATTGGCTAAATAAGAAACAGGGTATTTCCCAAGTCACCTCACTAAGACTTGGGAGATACCCTGTTTTGCTGTTTGGGTATGCTATTTGTACTTATGAACAGCTGTACTTATCAGTTTGGCAGTTTTTGCCAGTTCTGTTTCTGTATGCGTGGACATTAAAGCAATGCGCAGGCGTGCACTACCTTTAGGTACTGTTGGGTAGCGGATTGCAGGGATGAGAACTCCTTGACTTAATAGTTCATTTGCTATTTGCATTGCAGCAGCTTCATCACCAATAATGAGCGGAACAATTGCCGTTGAAGATGCTGCCTCTAAGCCTTCGTTATGCAGACATTGCAAAAAATACTGAACGTTATATTGTAATTGTTGTATATGTTGTGGTTCTGTTTCTAAGATTTCTAAAGCACGCAGAGCAGCAGCTAAAGTTGCAGGTGCCTGGGAGGTAGAAAAAATAAAACTTCGGGCTTTATTTTTTAGGTATTCGATAATAATTTTGCTGCTGCATACATAACCGCCTTCAGTTCCTAAGGCTTTACTAAGAGTTCCCATGAGGATATCTGGCTGAAATTGATTATCATAATATTCTACTGTTCCGTGACCTGTTTTTCCTATAACACCTGTGGCATGAGCTTCGTCAATCATTGTAAGCAGCTTATATTTTTGTCCTAATTTTACTAAATCTGGCAGGTTGACGATATCGCCATCCATACTAAAAACAGCATCACTGACAATTAATCCTTTGCTGTAAGCTGTGCTGAGAATTTTCTTTTCTAAATCAAGCATATCGTTATGCTTATAAATGATAATACGGCTTTTGGCTAAATGACAGCCGTCTATAATGCTGGCGTGATTGTATTCATCACTGAAAATAACACTTTCTTTATTACAAAGAGCAGAAATGATACCTATATTAGCCATATAGCCGGTGTTGAACAGTAAGGCGGTTTCAGTATTTTTGAAATATGCTAATTTCTTTTCCAGTCTTTCGTGTAGAACTGTATTACCAGTAGTTAATCTGCTGCCGCCGCTGCCGCTGCCCCATTGCAGTGCTGCCTGTGAGGCTGCTTCTTTTACTCTTTTATCAGCAGCAAGGTCAAGATAATTGTTAGATGCCAGCATGAGAACCTTTTGTTTTTCTATTTGGATGTATTTACTTTGTTCACTGTTTATTGTACGCATAAAACGATATAAAGATTTTTCTTGTAAGAGTTTAAGTTCATCAGCAAAAATTTGTTGTGGAGCAGGTAGGATTGGTTTTTCAGTGGGCAGATTACGTACAAGAACACGCTGTTTTTCCAAATATTGTATAGTATCTGCTGCTTTTGCCTTACTGCTGTCGAAAATAAATATTCTGCCGCCATGGGAGTTACCTTTTTCTTTCATTGGCACGAAACGGACATAACCATGCCTTAAAGAAGCGAGATAACCTATAAGATAATCTGGATCATCTGAAAGGCAAATTTCAGCGATAATTCCAGGTGCATGGACAACCTTAGTTGCTAACACAAGTGCTTCACGAAAATGATTTTTACAGCTGTTGGAGTCTGCCGATTGTTCAGCATCCATATAAGTGACACGTATACCGCGATTATGATCTGGTTCCAGCTGTTTATCTGTGGCAATATCATAGAGAACTGCACCGCGCATGGGATGATTACAGCGTAAAAGGGAAATAAGTTTGTTTGCCTTATCTTCTAAACCTAATTCACAAAGCAGCTTTTTCATAAACAGATAAGCTTCTTCAATGCTTGCAGCAGGACGTTTGCTTACAGGCAGTGCTTCTAAATATTCTATCTGTTCAGGTAAAACTTCTTCTGCTTTTAGATTAATAAAATCCGCACGCCCTAAGTCATGCTGTAAAGCACGCTCAGTAAGCACGCTGACAGTTTTTGTAAGTTCAGTTTCTTCAATAATACGTTCAGCACCGCTGATATGTGCGCCCTTTTTTGAAGCACGCATTTTTATACTATACAGTGACATGGTAGGATCCTTTCTGTAAGAGTAGATTAAATTTTTACTTTACTTTTAGGCAGTATATATTTTAGAAATTTTTGTACAGGTCTATAAAAAGTAGCTGTTGTAACAGCAGTAAATATCATTCCTGGGACAGCAGCTGCGACAAGAATCTGCCAGTTTATACCAGTTATCTGCCAGAGAACGAGCCTTGCCGTAAACGTTCCTAAAGGACCGCTGATAATAACTGCTGGAAGATTGCTGCCTAAAATTGCTATTGTGCCGCCAGCAACAAGACGGAATACCATTTGTACGATTACATTTATAATATTGTGCATTCCCAGCAGTAACCCGAGCATACTGGCAATTATGCCAGCTGTAATATAACGTTTAAACCCAAAACAACCACAGATAAGTACAGCTATAGGTGCTGAAAGCTGAAATTCGCTGCCGATAATAGGAGAGGGAATTTTAAAAGAGCCGGAAATGAGAATAAGAACAGCTAAAAGTGCAATGGTACTTAATTCATGGAGGTTATTTTTCATCTGCTGTTACCTGTTACAGAACTTCATTAATAGATTTTTCAGCAAGGGCAACGGCCTTATCAAGATCAGCTGTTGCAATATTCAGCGGTGGATTGAAATAAATTACATTGCCTAAAGGTCGCAGTAAAAGACCATGTTTTAAGGCTTTTTTATAAATTTCATAGCCTATGCGCAATTTACTGTCAAACCCTGTTTTGTGAGCTTTATTGTTTACTAATTCCATCGCATTAATTAAACCGATGTGACGAATTTCACCAATATTTTTATGTTTGGCAAAGGTATCATTTAGGTAGCTATGAAAATACTCTGCTTTTACAGCAGCCTGTTCTAAAACATTATCTTCTTTCAGAATTTTTAGTACGGCAAGGGCGGCTGCACAGCCTAGGGGATTGCCTGCGTAGGTGTGGCTGTGCATAAAGGCTTTGCCAGTGTTGTAATCGTCATAGAAAGCAGTAAAGACCTTGTTTGTAGTGCAGACAATAGACATAGGCAGATAGCCTCCTGTCAATGCTTTACTGATACACATAATATCAGGTGTAATATCAGCATGGTTACAGGCAAACATTTTTCCCGTACGTCCAAACCCTGTAGCAATTTCATCTGCTATAAGCAAAACATTATATTGATTACATAACTGACGCAGTTTTTGCAGATAAAGCGGTGGATATATACGCATACCAGCACAGCCTTGAACAATAGGTTCAACAATAATTGCTGCTGTTTCTTTAGCATATTTACTGAAAGCTTCTTCTGCAAATTTAAAACATTCACAGCTGCATTGTTCTCTGGTTTGCCCAAAGGGACAGCGATAACAGTCAGGAGCTTGCACATGAATATTATTCATCATCATAGGTTTATACATTTGAGCGAATAAGTCCATACTTCCTACAGAAAGTGCACCTATTGTTTCACCATGATAACCTTCACTGAGACACATAAAGCGTTGTTTTTTAGGATGTTCAGTTTGAAGCTGATATTGAAAAGCCATTTTTAAGGCAATTTCTACTGAAGCAGAGCCATTATCAGCAAAGTTAAATTTTGTAAGACCTTTAGGAAGAACTTCTGTAAGCTGTTCACATAAATTTATTGCTGGCTCATGTGTGAAATTAACGAAAATAACGTGTTCCAGCTTTTCAATTTGTTCTTTAATGGCTGCATTAATTTTAGGGTTGCAGTGACCTAAGAGATTACACCACCAACTGCTGATGATATCAAGATATTTTGTGCCGTCAGCTGCATATAGATAAGAACCTTGGGCAGAATCAATGATGATTGGCAATAAGGTTTCATAATCTTTCATTTGTGAACATGGATGCCAAATATGTGCTAAATCACGTTGTTGTAAATCTGCTGTTTCTTTTGTATTCATATTTTTCTCTCCTTTACAAATGCCTATTAATACAAACTGTCGTGTAATTCTATATTAGTTGTATAAACTTTTGAGAATGTCTATATCTATGTTTATATCAGCAGCATGTGGAGGAACGCAGGCAAGAACGGGAATATTAGTAAGTTCTTCTATCATGTGTTTATTGTCACACTGCATAAAATCATTATCATTATAATTATTGAGAATTATACCGCGTATAGGAATATTCTTTTGTTTTAAATAGGCTATGCTAAGTACACAGTTATTAATAGATCCTAGTATTGCGTTAGAGATGACTAATACTCCAAGATGCAGTTCTTTTATGATATCTTCAAGCAGGATGTGCCGCTTATCCCAACGAATGGGACAGATGATACCGCCGCTGCCTTCCATAGTTACATAGTCGTATTTACTTAAAGCTGTTTGGTAATCTGCACAGATTTTATTTATATTTACTGGATTTCCCTCACGTATTGCTGCTAAATGCGGCGAAAGCGGTTCTTGATAAATATATGAGACGAGATTTTTTGGATTTTCTGTCATACCAGAGGTTTTGGCAACAAAAACAGCATCACCGGGAAGCAGACTGCCGTCTGGAAGTTTTTCAGCTCCGCTTAAAGCTGCTTTGTAGTAACCAGCGTTTATACCGGCAGTGCGTAAACGTTTTGTGATGAGAGCAGTAATATATGTTTTTCCTATGTCTGTACCAGTAGCCGTAATAAAAAGACTTTTACTCATAAATATCACCTTCATTAATGAAATGGTAAACCTAATATAATTTTGGGTTAACTTAGGTTTAGTATACGCTGAGTAAAGAACAATGTCAACCGAGTATTAAAATATAGTTAACCATTGTACTGACGAAATGCTGTAGAAAAATTTATTGTAAGCAGATAGATTTTTAAAATTACATTATAAGAGATTCTTCTTGCTAATATGTTGCTTATATGCTATTATAAATGCGGTAATTTTACTGAGGCACAGTAGTTCTTTGAACGCTGTAGCAAAAGATAGGAAAATTACCTTATTTTTAAATAAGTCAATAATCGCTTGGATCTATTAGACCGGGACGAAGACGCAAGACAGGCTAATTATGCGCATTCCGTACCGGAGTGCGCTTTTTTGTTAAAGTACATTCTTGTATGCCATGTTCTGCAAAAACGTCTCCTGAGTCAGAAGGGAGAACAATATGAAAATAGGTATTATAGGCGGTGGACGTGTAGGATGCTGTTTAGCTGGTTATTTTAAACAAGCTGGTATATTGGCTGGGATTACAGCTGCCAGTGATATTCACAGTAAACAGCTTTCTGAACAGTTTTCCTTGCCATACCAGACTAATGCTGTTTTGTGGCAGAATGCAGATGTAATACTACTTACTGTACCAGATCGTTTCATAGCTGCGGTAGCATTGGAGCTGACGGAACAAAATCAGTGCTTTGAAAAGACTGTGCTGCATATGAGCGGAAGTTTGGGACTTGACGTGCTGAACCCATTAGCTAAACAGGGTGCTCATGTTGGCAGTTTGCATCCTTTACAGAGCTTTGCTGGTGGAGAAACCAATCTTACTGGTGTATATATGGCTGTTGATGGTGGTGCAGTTGCTAAAAAGACAGCACAGAAACTGGCGGAGATTTTAAAAGGAAAAACTTTTTCCGTTCCTTCTTCTGAACGTGCTGCTTATCATGCAGCAGCATGTATCTGTTCTAATTACGCTGTTACGATACAGGTATTAGCACAGCAGCTTATGTCACGCTGGACCGGCAGTGATGTATCTGCATGGCAGGCGTTGCTGCCTTTGTTTAAGGGTACAGCAGATAATATGCTGAAATTGCAGCTGCCGGCGAAAGCTCTGACAGGTCCTATTGCCCGTGGGGATGTCGCTACTGTAAGCAGGCACCTTAGTGTACTGCCTTTAGAAATATATCCGTTATATTGTTCACTGGGGCTGGCGACAGTTAAGCTGGCACTGACTAATGGCACTATTGACAGCACTGCGGCTGAGCAGTTGAAAGCAATGTTTAGTGAAACTTGCAATGGAGGAATGAACAATGGCAATAAAAAAACAAGTCACTGTAGCAACCATTAGGGAAATGAAACAGCAGGGCGAACCTATTACTATGATTACAGCCTATGATGTTGCGATGTCCCGCAATGTTAATGAAGCTGGTATTGATATGATTTTGGTTGGTGATTCATTGGGGAATGTTGTTCTTGGTTACAACTCAACCGTTCCAGTGACTATGGACGAAATGATTCATCATACTAAGGCTGTTATGCGCGGCAATAGTACAGCATTGGTAGTTGGTGATATGCCTTTTATGAGTTATCAGGCAAGTATCGTTGATGGTATGTACAATGCTGCAAGATTTTTAAAAGAAACGGGATGTACTGCTGTTAAATTAGAAGGAGGAGCAGAAGTTGTACCTTTGGTAGAACGCCTTGTACAGGCAGGTATTCCTGTTTGTGCTCATATAGGTTTAACACCGCAGTCAGTAAATCAGCTTGGTGGATTTAAAGTACAGGGTAAAGATATTGCTGCTGCTCAAAAGATGATTGATGATGCAAAGGCTTTGGAGGCAGCAGGAGCTTTTGCTTGTGTTTTGGAATGTGTACCGGCAGCATTGGCGGCTAAAATAACGAGTGAATTAAAAACTATGGCAACCATTGGCATCGGAGCTGGTAATGGCTGTGATGGACAGGTTTTAGTGTGTAATGATTTATTAGGCGTTTCTAATGGATTTTGTCCTAAATTTGTAAAAAAATATGCTGATTTGCATGATGCTGAGGTTGCGGCAGTGCAGACTTATATTTCAGAGGTAAAAGCCCGCACTTTTCCAGCAGTGGAACATACTTTTAAAATCGATGATGCAGTTCTTGAAAAATTATATTAAGTTGAAAAGAGGCAATATAAATGAAATTAATACATACAGTTGCAGAGCTGCGTGAAGAAGTTACAGCAGCTAAAGATCAGGGACTTACTATTGGCTTAGTACCTACTATGGGAGCATTGCATGAGGGGCATGCATCGCTTATTAGTGCAGCCAATAAAGAAAATGATTTTGTTGTTGTCAGTGTTTTTGTTAATCCTACTCAGTTTGCACCTAATGAAGATTTGGATGCTTATCCTCGTACTTTGGAAGCAGATTGTAAGCTGGCAGAAGAGATGGGTGCTAATGTAGTTTTTGCACCTTCCCCCAAGGAAATGTACCCTAGTGAGGATGCAACCTGGGTAGAGGTGACAGGAGATATTACTAAAGTGTTGTGCGGTCGTACACGGCCTATCCATTTTAGGGGTGTAACAACTGTTGTTACTAAATTGTTTAACTTAGCACAGCCCGACCGTGCTTATTTTGGGCAAAAGGATGCACAGCAGGTAGAAGTTTTAAAACGTATGGTTAAAGATTTATTTTTTAATATTCAGCTGAGGATTATGTCGATTGTTCGCGAAAATGATGGTTTGGCAAAAAGCTCACGCAATACATATCTAAGCGAGGCTGAACATAAGGCTGCACTTATTTTAAACCGCAGCTTAAAAGCAGCGAAAGAACAGTATGAAGCTGGTGAACGTGAGGCAGATAAGTTAATTGCTGCCGTTACGGCTTCCATAAAGACAGAACCCATGGCTGTAATTGATTATGTAGAGATTTTTGCTTTGCCGGAATTAAAACCAGTAGAAAAACCTATGACTCACAGTAATTTGTTAGCTGTTGCAGTTAAATTTGGTACTACTCGTTTAATTGATAATATAGTTTTGGAGGAAAAATAATAATGCTTTATACTATGCATCACGGAAAAATTCATCGTGCTACTGTAACTCAGGCTAATTTGGAATATATGGGCAGCATTACTATCGATAGTGAACTTTTGGAGCTTTCAGGTATTTTACCTGGTGAGCGTGTACAAATTGTTGATAATAATAATGGTAATCGTTTGGAAACTTATGTTATTGCGGGCGAACGCGGCAGTGGTGTAATCTGCTTGAACGGAGCAGCTGCACGAAAAGTTTTGGTTGGTGATACTGTTATTATTATTGCTTACAGCCTAATGACGGAAGAAGAAGCTAAGAGTTATGTTCCTAAGGTTGTTATGGTAGACGAAAATAATCATCCTGTAAATGTTCGTGGTACAGAAAAAGAAGCTGAAATTGGCTGATGAACAAATATTAAAATAACAAAAACCCAATGTATTGAATACATTGGGTTTTTATTGATTGATATATTTATTCTTCGGTTATGACTACTGGTACACCAATTCCAGCATTATTTTTGGTGATAATAGTTTTTAATTCTTCTAAATCTGTATTAGCCAGGCGAATACAGCCTTCGGATATTAGTTTGCCAATGGTAGATACATCATGTGTACCATGGATACCAATGCCTTCCCAGCCAGTATCAATAGAAATAAACCAAGGACCATAAGCACCAGCTATTTCGCCTTTTCCATCGTGAAAATCATGTTTCCACCAACTGGAATCACATATTTCTTCAATTCTGTAAGGAACTTGTTCAGACGGAATTCCTGCCTTTGCTCCTTCATATTGTTCTGGAATAGTTACTGCCGATCCCCAGCTTGTTGGTGTAGTATTATCATTAGGTTGTTTTTTGTCACCAGTATTTTTACCAAGTGCTATCTTATATGTTTTTATTGCTTCGGTTGTTCCTTTGGCGAACAGCTGCATAGTAAAATTATCTTTATGAATCCAAATAAGATGTTGGGCGTTACCATAAAGCGAAGCAACTTTATCTTGAGCTTGTGTTTGTACGGATTGTGTTTCTGCCTGCTGTATTTCTTCAGACTGTTGGATTGGAGCTGCAACAGGTTTACTTTTTGGAAGTGTACGGAAAGGCGTATTATCTGGACGTACTGGTTTATTGCTGACAATTATCTGTTCCGTTGTCGGCTGCGTTTCAGCTGCTGTACAAATTGTATTATTGGTTATTATCAAGGCACTGGAAATAATCAAACAAATATATCCAGATAAATTTGTTATTTGTCTAATAAATTTTAAGTTTTTCTTCTGCATAATAAAAATCCTTTCTCTGCATATCATCGATTCTGTTTCAAAACGTAGAATGGATCAATAGTTGTTCCGTCTGCCTGTACTTCATAGTGCAGATGTGGACCGGTACTGTAACCTGTACTGCCGACAAAACCAATAATTTCTCCTTTGCTGACTCTTTGTCCTGTATTAACAGCTATACCGCTCATATGACCGTAAGCTGTTGCATAACCATTGGCATGATTTATATATACATAACGACCATAACCGCCGTTCCAGCCGGCTTGTTCAATAGTACCGGCAGCTGCCGCATAGACTGGTGTGCCGAAATCAACAGCTATATCTATGCCTGGATGCCAATCATAACCGCCTTCTATGGGTCTTGTTCGTGAACCATAGCTGCTGCTGATAACGCCTCCGTCAGTAGGCCATTTATCAGGAAAAGCAGCTGCTGCACCACTGCTGCCTTCAACTTCTCCTAATAGTTGGTTGATAGATCTTTTGGTATTGGTGAGCATTTTATGGATATTGCTATTTTGAGCTTGCAGGATAGCTATTGTACTTTTGGTGTCCATTTTTCCTGCTCCACCCTTGCCGGTGTAGGTACTGTTTGTGTTGCTGTTAGTTTGATTTAATAAATTATTTTGGCTTTCTCCCAACTGGCTGCTGTCAACATTATGAATAATAGAACGTCGCAATTTCTTTTCTAGTTTGGATATTTCAGCCATATCTCTAAGCATTTTTTCATTATCATTGACCAATTGCTGCAATTTTGTCTGCTGTTCTTCTTTATGTTTTTTATAATCGGCAAAGTCAGCAGCTTCACTGTGATAATCATTAAGTTGATAGTAAAAATATCCTAAGCTGCCACTGGTTACAGCGAAAAGCAGCAATATTAGTAATGTACAGATTTTTAAGCTTGTATAAGTGAATGTAAAGATTTTTCCGTTAGGTAATTGCAGTGTACATATTTTTTTGTTCATAAAAACTATCGCCTCATTTAAAAAGACCAAAACGTTGTCCTAATGCTAAAAGTCTGCGGCCTACAAAGGGGATAGTATTTAAATCTTCTTTATTTAATCCCCCGCAGGCTAACAAAGACAATGCATAAGCTGGAACAGCTGCTGCCATAGCGAATAGTACACACCACATTCCTGTACTTTCAGTAAAGATGAGAACGCCGTAGATAACAGCACCCATAACAGCAGAGGCTGTAAAAGGACGAAAAATACTGCTGAAAGAGAGCGTATATCCTGTAAATTTATAAATAAAAAGCATATTTATTACTGCTGCGACTGCGAAGTCTGCAACGGTAGCTAGTGAGGCACCCTTGATACCTAAATTAGGAATAGCTGTTAGCCACCAACTCATAATAATTTTGACTGCGCAGGCGATAATCATATTAATCACAGGAATAGCTGTGCGTCCTAAACCTTGAAGTATACCTGTACTGATTTGATGCAGACCCAGAAACAGAATACCAATACTCATTGTCTGGATAGCGGCTGCTGCACCTGGAGCATTATATATAAGGGAGGCAACTTTCTCTGCGAGAAAGAACAGTCCCATAAAACATGGGAAAGTAATAATCATTGCCACTCTGAATGCAATTGTGATTTTATCACGAATTGCTGTAAAGTTATGTAAGGTACGTGATTCAGAAATAGAGGGGACAAGGCTTATAGTCATTGCAGCAGTAAAAATAGTTGCAAGGTTTACAAGCGGTACTGCCATTCCGGTAAGATAGCCAAATAGCTCAGTAGCATGACGAACATTGAAACCTGCCGCCTCCAGGCGCTGCGGAACTATCAAAAGATCAAGATTAGCTCCGATTGGCAGCATAAGGCTGGTCAGCGAAACTGGTAAAGCAAGTTTTAGAAGACGTTTGATAATATGGTTTGCACTTTCTATGGGGGCACTGTCATCTTGAGCTTCTATTTCTTTATGCAGACGGCGTTTAAGTCTACGGTAAAACCATAAGAGTACAAGCAATGCGCAAAATGCACCAACACCAGCGCCCATGCTGGCACCTCCGGCAGCCATAGCAAGACCATAAGGCATAAAAAGATCAGCAAAGATTAGCATAGTGATAACACGTGTCAGCTGTTCTACAATTTCTGATACTGCTGTTGGCTCCATTATTTGCCAGCCTTGCAAATAACCACGGAAACTGGCAAGGAAGGTCACAAAAAATACTGCTGGTGCTAAAGCTATAATTGAGTAATAAGCACGTTCGTCACGGATAATCTGATTATTGATAAGCCAGTCTGCTCCAAAAAACAGGGCAGAGGAAAATAAAAGACCGCTTATTAAAAGCAGGCGCAGAGAAACATTGAATATTCGTTTTGCACCGCGATAATCTTTGTTAGCCAGTTTTTCGGAGGTTATAATAGATATGGCAACAGGGATACCAGCACTTGAAACTGTTATTGCCATAAGATAGATGGGAAAGCCCATTTGATAAAGACCTATGCCTTCACCACCAAGTACGCGTGATAAAATAATCCAATTTAAAGAACCAATTATTTTAACAACTATGCTGGATGCTGTAAGGATTAGAGTACCTTTTAAAAATTTACTGTTAGAATTTTTGCTTTCTTCGCTCATATAATCTCCTTATTCCTAGATAATTATACAGTATAATTATCCTCTTTTCTGCAGTAATTTACAAGTCTTTTGGTATATAATTATCATAGATAGATTACAGCTTTTGTTTAGATAATTTGAATAAACGCCTTCAAAATAAGAATGATGAACTTTTATTATGTTAGCAGACTCTAACTAATTTGTATCTTTCACTAACAAATAATTATTATTGACAACTTAGAGGCTTTGTGCTAATATAATCTTGTCAAGGATACACGATATAAGTGTAAGAAGAAAATAGATATTATAATATAAAATTGGAGGGAATTAATATGAAAAAATTTGTATGTCAAGTATGTGGTTATGTTTATGAAGGTGAAGCAGCTCCGGCTAAATGCCCGCAATGTGGTGCTCCTGCAAGTAAATTTACTGAAATGAAAGAAGAAATGGGCTGGGCAGCTGAACATGTTGTTGGTGTAGCTTCTGACGTGCCTGAAGATATTAAAGAAGATCTTCGTGCTAATTTTAATGGTGAGTGTTCTGAAGTTGGTATGTATCTGGCTATGGCTCGTGTTGCTCATCGTGAAGGCTATCCAGAAATTGGTCTTTACTGGGAAAAAGCTGCTTATGAAGAAGCAGAACATGCTGCAAAATTTGCTGAGTTATTGGGCGAGGTTATTACCGATTCCACTAAAAAGAACTTGGAAATGCGTGTAGAAGCTGAAAACGGTGCAACTGCTGGTAAAACAGATTTGGCAAAACGCGCTAAAGCTCTTGGTTTAGATGCTATCCATGATACAGTTCATGAAATGGCTCGCGATGAGGCACGCCATGGCAAAGCATTTGAAGGTTTACTGAAACGTTATTTTGGTAAATAATTTATTGTTGTATAAAACCCCTGCTGTTCAAAACAGCAGGGGTTTTTGTGTTAAAACATTAAGAAAAATATTCTAATTGTTTAAAGTTGAATAGATGTATTCAGTAGTAACATTAGACTATCTCTTGTTCTTCTCTTTATAAAATGTACTAGATATGATATTATAT
>CAZQQK010000045.1:0-12708 GCA_964595445.1 uncultured Phascolarctobacterium sp. | reverse complement strand
CTTAAATACTATTACTATAGTTTAATTAAAGAATTTTGTTGCGTAAGCAACAGTTTAAATTGTAATATAGGCTAAAATTAATACTGCAAAGCAACATTTATATATCCTCTCAATTTTCAATTTGCGATTTGAAGGATTGGGAGAACTGCTAAAACATCTGCGAATACGTTTTAGCAAAAAAAATAGCCAGCTGCGAACTGGTTATTTTTTTTGCTTTTTTTGCCTTATACATATTCCCAACAACAAAAAACGGATGTAGATAATCAAATCTGCATCCGTTTTTTTTACTTTATTTAAAAATACTGCTTATTTTAGCATTCACCACATTTTGCAGCTTAGTTACAGGTATCGACAAGCAGGTGCTTACTGCCAATATCCACAAATAAGAAAGTATTGGATCATGCAGCCAAAAGCCATATTTTTGAAAAACATACCTTGTCGATTCACTGAAAAATAAAGCATGAATAAACCACGTATTCATAGAATATCTGCCTAATATCAGCATTATCTTATTTTTTACTGCTGCATAATTTATGTTCAAGGCTGCTAATGCCGCAATAAATATGGGACATAAAAACAGACCTGTATTTATCGTTCCAAACATTCTAACGAAGTTATAGAATATTAAACATCCAACAATCAGCAGGTAATTTCTCCATGTACCCCCCCAGTTTTCAAATGTTCAGTCAATCTATCCAATACGTTATACTTCGCACATAAATAACCAGCAACAATAATAGAGATATTTCTAAAAAAGTATCGGTTTACAGCAGTATATAGAAACGATTCACGTGTAAACAAATAAGCTATTAAGAGAGTCGCTATTTTCATAACTGCCAGCATAGCCAAAACGATAAGAATAGTCTTTTTCAAATCATAACAAGCTATATACTTAGAAAAATAAGGCAGGAAAAGCATGATTTCTATATACAAAAAAACATACCACGAAAACAATATTAACTCGTTATTTATCGAAAACATTTCCTGCAGCAAACCTACGGCAGTCAGCTTATAATCACAAAAGCCGTAAGCCAAGGCTGCTATGCCAAATAAAACCATCCAGTAATCAACTAAAAAAGTTACTATTTTCTTTACCGAATAGGCAAGGCTCTTATCTTCATGAAAATAATATCCCCATCCTGTTAAAAACAGGAACATCGGCACAACGGCAAAGCCGCCAAAGCGGTTAAGCAAATCTGTATAGGGATATAAATAACTATTGGAAATACCCTCAACATACCAACTAGGATTAGTAAGTGAATGGTGCATAACCATCAGCACAATGGCTATACCTTTTAAATAAGTTGTTAATTGCTTGGACAAGAAAATTCCTCCCAGAAAAATATTCTTTCTTAAAGTTCGACGAATTTTATTAAAATCCTGCTGTTTATATTTTAAGAATAAATAAAACAGGCGTAAGACAGATTTATTTCTGACTCACGCCTGTTTATTATTGGGGGAGAAAGTAGTTTAGCTTAAATTATTTAGTAGGACCAATCATAGCCAGCATAGTACCTGCAGCAACTGCAGTACCAATAACGCCTGCAACGTTCGGGCCCATAGCATGCATCAAAAGGAAGTTAGCAGGGTTAGCTTTCTGACCAACGATTTGAGATACACGAGCTGCCATCGGAACTGCGGATACACCAGCAGAACCAATCAACGGATTAGTTTTGCCGCCGTCAATCATGCACATCAGCTTACCAAACACTACACCGCCCCAAGTACCAGCTGCGAAAGCAACGAGACCGAGGATGATAATCAGGATAGTTTGATAGTTCAGGAAAGCGTCAGCACTCATAGTCAAACCAGTACCAGTAGCCAACATGATGGTTACAGTGTTCATCAAAGCGTTTTGTGCAGTATCGCTCAAGCGATCTAAGCAGCCAGCTTCTTTGAACAGGTTACCAAGCATCAGCATACCAATCAAAGCGGTTACAGGAGGTAACAGCAAAGAGATAACGATGGTGCACATAATCGGGAATACAACTTTTTCAAAGTGAGTAACAGGACGAAGTTGTTCCATAACAATTTTACGTTCAGCTTCAGTAGTGAACATTTTCATAACAGGAGGCTGAATCAGCGGAACCAAAGACATGTAGGAGTAAGCAGCAACTGCAATTGCACCCAACAGATGCGGAGCCATTTTAGCTGCCAGATAAATAGCAGTAGGGCCGTCAGCACCACCGATGATACCGATAGCAGAAGCTTCCTGTACGGTGAAGCCCAGTGCCATAGCACCCATCAGGGATACGAATACACCAATCTGAGCAGCAGCACCCAGCAGCAAGGTTTTCGGGTTAGCAATCAACGGACCAAAGTCTGTCATTGCACCTACGCCCAAGAAAATCAGCGGCGGGAATACTTCGTGGTGAATACCATACATAATAACGGACATTACGCCAGGCTGTTCAAAGCCGTTTTTAGGAATGTTAGCCAAAAGGCAGCCAAAAGCGATTGGGGAAAGCAGCAAGGGCTCAAAGCCTTTGCCAATAGCCAGATATAAAAGAACCAGACCAACCAGAATCATTATCAGGTTGCCGCTGGTCAGAGCAGAGAAACCGGAATCTGCCCATACAGAGGCTAAAGCAACAATAAATGCATCAACCATGAGATTATCCTCCTCTTGACCCATATTGGGTAAAATTATAAGTTCGCATTGCCAAGGGCAATATTACTGCTTCACCTGTAAAAACAACATCATATTCTGCCTGTCAAACTGTCAGACTCCCCTATCCCGACAAATGTCTGCAAGAGATTATGCTGCTTTTATGAGATGAAGCTGTTTTAAAGCAGGCAAGCTGCCTTTAAACCTTATTTGTTTTTAGCTGTAGGATCTACTACCTGAATCAAACTCATCAGCAAACCTAATGCAATCAGCACACCAAAAACTATTGTCATGTTGATAACAGCAATCAGCCACGGATTAGTTGTTACGGCTCCCATCCAAACCACCTCTTTCTTAAAATTAAAGGGTTACTTCAGCTTTGTGAGTTTTGTACTCAACTGTCTAATTCAGTATAAAGTTTAATTGCTGCCAACTCTGTTGCCAATGTCACAAGGTTTTCTTATGTTCTGTTAGTTTAATTACACAATGCATTAACATTAATTTTATTAGGATTAATAAATTTTAAAAAAGAGTTTTGTCAGTAAGATGCTGTTTTCCCAGTAACAAAATAAAGCTCGTCCTGCCTGTGCAGACGAGCTAAAAGCTTAATCTTCAATTAAATAAAACAATCCAACTTTAGTATAATGTTCTGCCCATAAGCATAAAAAATCCGCCTGTACCGAAATTTCAGTACAAGCGGATTTTTACATTTTACAACTTACAGCTGTTCTGTTGCATCATCCTGTGAATTTTTCTTTTTGCGGCTGAAGAAACGTTCAACAACAACAAAGAGTACAGGTATCAGGAATACACCGAACAAAGTGGTAATCGTCATACCGCCGACTACAGCATTACCCATAGACACACGTGCACCAGCACCCGGGCCTGTGGCAACTGCCAGCGGCAGACAGCCTAAAATAAACGCAAAGGATGTCATAAGGATAGGACGCAGACGTACATGAGCGGCTTCAACAGCAGCCTTTACTACATCCATACCCTGCTCCATATTCATTTTCGCATATTCAACAATCAAAATAGCATTCTTAGCTGCCAAACCAATCAAGGTTATCAAGCCAATCTGCATATAAACGTCGTTCTGCAAACCACGTGCATACTGCACAAGGAAACAGCCAAAAACTGCGGACGGCACAGAAAGCAGTACCGCCAGAGGAATAGTCCAGCTTTCATACAATGCTGCCAGACACAGGAATACGAAAATTAAAGAGATAATGAAAATCTGAGTGGAACGGTTGCCCGCCTCAATTTCATCTAAGCTCTGACCAGTCCATTCATAGGTGTAAGTATTAGGCAATACCTCAGCTGCCACTTCTTCCAAAGCAGCCATAGCCTGACCTGTTGAATAGCCGTTAGCAGGGTCACCGGAAATTTTAATCGCAGCTGCACCATTGAAACGTGTCATTACAACAGAGCTGTATTTGGACTTAGGTTTAACCAAAGTATTCAGCGGTACAGAACGTCCGTCATTGCTGCGAACAAAGAAGTAACGCAAATCATCAGCACTGGTACGATATTTGGCATCAGCCTGCATAACTACTTTCCAAGTACGGCCGAAAGCATTGATGTCGTTGATTTCGTTACCGCCTAAGAACGCCTGCAAAGCAGTATAAACACTGGATACAGGAATATTCATTGACTGTGCCTTTTCGCGGTCAACTTCAAAGTCAAAAACAGGGGTATTGGTATTCAAAGTGGTATAAATCATACCTATTTCCGGACGCTTGCGGGCAGCAGCCAGGAATTCATTAGCACGCTGACCCATCATTTCTACATCTTCACCGCCAAGGTTCATCAGATACAGGCTCAAAGTACCTGTACTGGAAGCACCAGGCAGAGCAGGAGGCTGGAACGCCATAACAGTTGCATCAGGAATCTGTGCACCAATACCAAAAATCATCGGAATAATATCCTGTACAGAGTTGTCACGCTCTGTATAATCTTTCATACTTACAACAGCCAAGCCAGCACTAGCTTTTTGACCGTTACTCAGAATATCAACACCGCTTACTTCGATAACGTTTTTAACACCGGGCAGATTTTCCAGCTCATGTGACAGTTCATTCATAACCTTTAATGTACGGTTGCTGGATGCACCCTCCGGCAGGCTGAAAGATACCATCGTCATGCCTTGGTCTTCATTAGGAACAAAGCCTGTCGGAGTAACCTTTGCCAAGAATCCGACACAGATAACAACAACAACCAAGCAGGTTAAAACAAGCTTAGATTTTCTTATGCAGCTTTCAACATTTTTAACATAGCCTGTTAATAATCTAGCAAACCAGTCATTGAAAGCTTTAACGGTTCTGCCTATAAAGCCATTAGGTGCTTCCTCCTTTTTAACCAAAAGCAGGGAACACAAAGCAGGAGTCAAAGACAGAGCTATGATAGCAGAAAGCATCATAGATACAGAAATAGTGATAGCAAACTGTTTATACAATTCACCAACAGTACCGCCGGTAAATGCTACAGGGATAAATACCGCTGACAGAACGAAAGCAATAGCAACAACAGGGCCGGAAACTTCGTTCATCGCACGATAGGTTGCCTCCTTAGGTGACATACCGTTTTCCTGAATGTGATGCTCTACTGCCTCTACTACAACGATAGCATCATCGACAACAAGACCGATAGCCAAAATCATAGCAAAAGCAGTTAAGGTATTAACAGTAAAACCTAAAATTACGAAAGAAGCAAAAGTACCAATCAAGGATACCGGTACTGCCAAAATAGGAATGAGGGTAGCACGCCAGCTGCCAAGGAAGAGGAATACTACCAAAATAACCAGTGCCAAAGCTTCAAAGAAAGTATGTGCTACTTTGTTCAGGGATTCAGTAATGAACTGTGTATTATCCTGAACAACAATCAGTTTCATATCTTCTGGAAAACGTGTTTCAGCATCCTTTAATACTTCACGGATATTTTTTACAGTTTCCAGAGAGTTTGCATCAGATGTCAGTGATACAGGGAATATTACAGAGTCACCGCCGTTAAGCTTGCTGACAATCAAGTCATTACGCGGACCTTCTTTAATAACAGCAATATCTCTCAGTTTTAAGTTATCACCGTTATTAGTACGGACAATAACATTGCCAAATTCTTCCGGTGTGTTCAAACGACCCTGAGCACTTGCAGAATAAGCATTTTCCTGCATGGCTGCAGTAGGACGGTCACCGATAGAACCAACGGCTGCCTGGATATTCTGTGTTTTGATAGCGTTTGCTACCTCATCAACAGTAACGCCAAGCTGTGCCATTTTTTCAGGATTCAGCCACAGACGGATAGCATATTCAGGGCCGTATTCACTAACAGTAGATACACCTTTAACACGCTTTACGGCATCAATGAAGTTAGCATCCGCATAAGTTCTCAAGAACATAGAATCATAAGTATTGTTAGGAGAATACAAGCCAAAATACATAATGGTTTCAGCAGATTCCTTAGCTGTAGTTACGCCATAACTGCTAACCTCACTAGGTAAGCTGCTGCTTGCCTGAGATACACGGTTCTGTACTTCTACAGAAGCGATATCTGCATTTTTTTCCAGGTTAAACTCTACGTTAAGTTTGTATTCACCGCTGGAAGTACTTACAGAGGACATATTCAGCATATTTTCTACGCCGCTGACTTTCTGCTCAATAGTTTGGGCAACAGCCTTTTCTACTACGTCCGCACTCGCACCTACATAGTTGGTAGATACAGAAATACGCGGTTTAGTAATATTAGGATATTGGGCAATAGGTAAGCTAAAGCCGGCAATAGTACCCAAAAGGGTAATAATAATCGCCAATACAATCGCAAAGACAGGGCGATCAATAAAGAAACGAGCCATTTAGCCTACCTCCTTATTGCTTTTCATTTCCGGAAGCAGACTTATCTACTTCGGTATCTAAATCCGCCTCAGTCATAGGCTGCGGGTTAACAGCAGCACCCTGTTTAACCTTGCCGGTACCCTCTACTACAAGTGTTTCATCACCATTCAGACCGCTTTCTACCATATAGAAACGATCTACACCTGCACCAAGAGTTATTTCTTTCATTGTAACCTTATTATCACTGCCTACAACATAAACAAATTTCTTATACATGATATCAACAACTGCACGTTTAGGAATCAGCAGAGCATTTTCTCTGGTTCCAGCAGTTGCCTGTACGTGGGCAAACATACCAGGCAGCAGACGGCGTGCAGGATTATCAAACAAAGCCTTGATTGTCAAAGTACCTGTACTGTCGTTAATACCGCGGTTAACTTCCGCTACTTTGCCTTTAAAATCATAAGTGCTGCCGTCGCTTAAAACAACAGTAAGATTATCAAGAGCTGCACCATCATTGCTGTGTGCACCGGAAAGTTTCAGATATTCCGGTTCTGCGATGCTGAACTGTACGAAAACAGGATCAGTATTGCTGATTTTTGCCAATGTTGTCTGTCCTGCTGTTACATAGTTGCCTACTTCCAAAGCAGTAGTATCAATACGACCACTGAACGGTGCTACAACGCTGGTATCCGTCATATTAATCTGAGCGTTTTCTACAAGTGCTTCCTGCGCAGCCACAGATGCCTGTGCCTGATCACGCTGCATAACAGCATTATCCAAAACCTGCTTGGAAACGGCATTCTGCTCATATAATTTAGTATAACGTTCAGCATCTAAAGCAGCATTAGCCAAAGCTGCACGTGCATTAGCCAAGCCTGCCTGCGCATTCAAAAGTCCTGCCTGATAAGTACGCTGATCTATGGCATACAATGTTTGTCCAGCACTTACAGTATCACCGCCATTGAAATACTTAGCAGTAATCTGACCGCTGACCTGAGCTTTAAGTTCCATTTCCTGCTGAGCCTGTACGAAACCTGTATAATCATATACTAACGGAGTGTCACGCTTAATAACCTGCATGGTTTTAACCAATGTTGCCTGCGGTGCAGCCTGTTGCTTATTGCCGCAGCCGGAGAGAGCCAGAACAAAGGTTGCCGCCAGAGCCGCTGCCATTGCTTTTCTAGCACGGCTGGAGCGGATAAAACTAAACATATAAAAACCTCCTTCATCTTCTACTCTGAAACTCACTAAATATATAAATAAATTCAGATACCTGCTTTTAGAAACACTGCTGATGCCATATTTCCTTAGGGTTACAGTCGTATCTGAGAGTAAACAAAGATACAATTTCAGTTTCAGAATACTACTATTATAAAGTAGTTTTTTTAGAAAATCAAACCTTTTTAAACGAATTTAACGCTTTTTTACTTATTTTTTCTTGCCTTTTCTTGCTTTTACAAATTTTGCTGACTGACCAGTCAGTACTCATAACAAAACTTTTATCAAGATACTTTTCTTCATTATATTACGCTACATAAAATCTAATTTACAACAAAAATCAGCCTCCTATTATATAATAGAAAGCTGATTTCCAAAATTTTCCTGCGGCTGTTCAGCAAAAACTTACAGTTCATCCGCAGCAGTCTGCAAAAGCTGCTTGTTCAATAAATATTTGTGCAGATTACCCAAAGCAAAACCTGATACCTGCTCTGTATCACCAACAGTCTGCATCAAAAATAAATTTTTTCCCTCAATATACCATTCATCAGGAAGATTTTCCGTATAGACAACATTTTTATTAGTATTCAGCACATTCAGCAGCAGAGGCAAATCCTTATTGCTAATATCAAGAATATCTGACAAAGCTATTTTTTTACCAGTTTGAGGATTAATATTTACATGATGATGGAAGAATTTCGTTTTGCCGCTGATAAGCTGCACGCTCAGGACAGCAGCATCTGCACGCGTAACCTTAAAAGCCATATCTGCTCTTCCCTGATAAAACTGCTGTAAATAGGCTTTGCACTCCTGCGACAAAACCTCATTCACTTTATTTTGCAGTTCCACATCACGACAGGCAAACAGCGGATAGGTTGCCTCACCGCCCGGAACAACCATTCTGCGCTGCAATATCGTGCCGCCGTCAAAATCTTTGCCGTCATTCACCGTATTGCCTTTAACAGAGGGCGAAACTGTCATAATTGTTGTTGAAAAACGTTTCCACTCCCTGCTTGTTGTGTCAAACTTCCACACTGCCCCAACATCAGCAAGTAATTTTTGCTTTTGCAGCAGCTGTTGTGATCCCAAAAGTTCATCACAGCCATCGTTATCAACATCTGCCACCGTAAGCGAATGTAAACGACCATAATCTATACGGCCCTCTGCAAGCTCGCTGTCGCTTGCAGGCTCAAGAACAGATTCACTGCCGTCAAGCAAAGCAAGTTCTATCTTGCCGTCTTGCACAAAAGCCTTCGTCACTATACCCATGCTTTCAGCAGCACCGAAAACCTCGCGTATTTTTTTTCTGTTGGCAAAAGATAAAATGCGGTATTCGCTGGCAGCACGCCAATCACCCATACCCACACTCACCAAAAGCTGTTCGCCCTTAGCACTGTCTGCCAGCAAACGTACAGGCTGCAAAAGGCAGTTATAACCGCCGCTGATGGAGGGAGTATAAGCAGCAAGCAGTTTTTTATTTTCATTTTTAAGCATAATCAGCAAATTATTGGCATAACCATTACTCATTTTGTCACCCCAAAGTTCAGCGGTAACAGTTTCCTCTGCCCCAAGTTTCAACGGCACCTGTGCCAGCAAATGTTCGGCAGCCATAGCAGCAGTGGTACAGAACAAAGTACAGCCGCAAATCAGCAACCTGAAAAGCATTTTTATTTTCACGATTTCACGTCCTTTCGTCAGCGTACTTTTTTATTATATCATTATTCATCATTATTTTACTAGATTTTACATTAATTTCACTGCTATCATCTCTGCTGTAAACTTTAGTATCCCCACAGCATTATTTAAAATCAAAAATTCACTATTAAGTGTTCAGCTGTTTACACATCACATAGGAGAAAGATAAAATTTTCAAGAATTTAATGATTTTTTACTAAAAATAGTGTACAATAATAGCGATATTTTATTCCACATTTGGGGAGAAGGGAAAGATTTTCATGAAAAAAATCCTTGCAGTAATCCTTGCCTGCTGTATGCTTATGATGCTTACAGGCTGCGGCAGCAACAATGACAAAAAAGACACACCAAAAGAAAAAGTAAAAGTAAGCTTGGGTATGCTGCGTTTAACAAGCAGTGCACCGCTTTTTATCGCTATGGATAAAGGTTTCTTTGCAGATGAAGGCATCGACATTGAACCCCAATGGTTCGATGCAGCTCATCCTATCGCTGTTTCCACAGCATCATCAAAAGTAGATGTAGGGGCAACCGGCATCACCGCCAGCCTTTATAACATGGCTGCCAACGGACAGAAGCTTGGCATAGTTGCTGATAAAGGACGTGAACAGCAAGGCTATTCCTCCTCCGCACTGCTGGTCAGCACAGAAAACTACAACAACGGCATCAAAACGCTTCAAGATATTAAGGGTAAACGTATTGGCATTACCCAAAAAGGTTCTACTTTCCACTATATGCTCGGCAGAATATTGGAAGCACAGGGCATGAGCCTGAATGATGTAGAAATTGTTCCGCTCAACAAATTAAGTGCCGTTATGGCAGCCTTGGAGAGCAAACAAATTGATGGCTGTATTTTAAATGAGCCCAATATCACCAAAGTACAAAAAGCAGGTTACGGAAAACTAGTTGTTCAGGTAGGCGATATTATTCCCTATCAAACCTCTGCAATTTTCTATTCTCCTGAATTTATGAACAAAAAAGATGCTGCTGTCCGTTTCATGCGTGCTTATAACAAAGCCTGCAACTATTACTACGAAGCAGCAGTCGAAAAGAAAGATGCCAAAAAACTGGAAGAAGTTGTTAATATCACTGCCAAATATGTCAAAGCCCCTGCCGAAGATATTAAAGCAGGCTTGCCTTATATAGATAAAGACGGAAAACTGCTGGTAAGCGATATTGATACACAGATAAAATGGTATACTGCCAACAAAATGATTTCCGGCAAACTGGAAGCCAAAGATGTTGCTAATACCTCTTTCCTTGAAGAAGCACTGAAAAAATAAGACTAGGTGAATGTGCTGGTTCTGTAGCAAATTCAGCTGCTGAATCAGCACATTCTTTATTTACGGAGGATTGCAGCATGAAATTAATAATTGATAAAATTTGTAAAGCGTTCCCTGACAGCCGTAATAATCAGCTCTCCGTACTCGAAGATATAAACTTGAGTATTAATGAAGAAGAATTTGTCGCCTTAGTAGGCCCCTCAGGCTGCGGTAAATCCACTCTGCTGAATATCGCCGCAGGTCTGCTTAAACCAACAAGCGGCACTGTTAAATTTACGGAAGCAAGCGGCAGCCACGAACCGCGTCTAAGTATAGTGTTTCAGGAAACGGGGCTTTTCCCCTGGCGCAATGTTTACGACAACATTGCTTTCGGTTTGGAAACTGCCAATACCCCTGCCGCAGAATGCGACAGCCGCATCAAACACTATATCGAACTTGTAGGCTTAAAAGGTTTTGAAAAAGCTTTCCCTCACCAACTAAGCGGCGGTATGCGTCAACGTGTCGGCATTGCTCGTGCCCTTGCCATAGAACCCGATTTGCTGCTGATGGACGAACCATTTTCTGCACTTGATGCTCAAACACGCACCATCATGCAGGAAGAATTAGTAACACTTTGGGAAAAAACACATCTTACCACCCTCTACGTTACCCACAACATTGAAGAAGCTGTCATGCTCGCAGACAGAGTAGTTCTGCTTTCACGCCGCCCTGGAAAAGTAAGCAAAATTCTCAACATCAACATTCCGCGTGCAGAACGCAGCAAACCTGAACATACAGATGAAATCTCCGCATTCATCCGCATTATCTGGGAACACATCAGCAAAGATGCACGTGCTGCCCTCATGGAGGTGGAAACAAATGCCTGAAAATGAAAAACACGAATATCTGGTGCGTAACCGCATGACACACTGGCAGAAAAGCTATCCCGACTGGGTATCCGTCCTCTCTATTATCTGCCTGCTCATCATCTGGGAAATAATCTGCAAAAGCGGTATTGTTTCTTCACTCTTTCTGCCTGCACCTACGCAAATCATCAGCTCCCTGATTGAAATGCTGTTGGACGGTGAAATAGGCATCAGCTTGGCAGCAAGCCTTTATCGTATACTCGCAGGCTTTGCCCTTGGCAGCCTCATAGGTTTGGCAGTAGGTCTATTAACAGGAACATCTGCTTTAGCTGATAAAATAGGCAACCCTATTGTCAACGCACTCTACCCCATACCTAAAATAGCCCTGCTGCCGCTCTTTATTCTGTGGCTTGGCATAGGCGAACTGTCTAAAGTAACAATCATTGCTCTAGGCGTATTCTTTCCGGTAGCAATGAACACTTACAGCGGTGTTAAAAATGTTGATACACTGCTTATCAAAGTTGCCGTCAGCTTTAACGCCAGCTGGTGGAAAACAATGAAAAGTGTCGTTCTGCCAAGTGCCCTTCCCATGATTTTCACAGGACTGAGACTGGCAGCAGGCACATCACTGCTGCTTCTTGTTGCTGCGGAAATGATTGCTGCCCAAGTAGGCATTGGTGCATTAATCCTGCATTACGGTGATTTAATGATTACTGACCGCCTCATGGCAGGTGTTATCGTACTCTCCCTTTTAGGACTTTTATTCAACCTTTTCCTGCAATGGCTGGAGAAAAAAGCTGTACCCTGGAAAAACTAAAACTGTAAAAAAGTTTCGTTAACAAACAAACAAATATACCGATACCCAAAAGTTAGAGTAAAAAATGATATGTACCCTCTTTGCTGGACAAAAGCCAGTAAGGAGGGTTTTTACATGAAATATAGTTTTGAATAAAAACAATTCGTAAACGCAGAAGATGGCTTGACATAATATTGCAGCAAAATACTGCTTCAAATTCACCTATCTATCAACTATTAAGCGTACTTTTATTACAGCGTTCAAAAAGTATTAGGAAATGAATGTTTCAAACAAGCAGCAAAAAAAGCGGTATGAACTAAATCATACCGCTTTTGTTAGCATTATCGTGCGAACAGTTTTTCTGTCCTACATTCTGCTGCCTATGAATCAAATTAGAATGTGAATACCAGTTGGCTCCACAGGGTCTTCATATCGG
>CAZQQK010000044.1:0-12933 GCA_964595445.1 uncultured Phascolarctobacterium sp. | reverse complement strand
GCCACATTATCGTTGTCCTAATTGTCGTTATAGTGAATTTTTTGTTAATAATGAAGTGGATAGTGGTTTTGACTTAGCTCCTAAGGATTGTCCTAAATGCGGTAAGCCAATGCTGCGTGATGGACATGATATACCTTTTGCTGTATTTTTAGGTTTTCATGGAGATAAGGTTCCAGATATAGACTTGAACTTTTCAGGAGGTATAGATCCTGATGATCCATTGGCAATGTCTGATCAAAGCGTTGCTCATAAATATACCGAAGAATTATTCGGTCGTGATAATGTGTGTCGTGCAGGTACTATTTCGACTATTGCTAATAAAACTGCTGTAGGGTACATAAGAAAATATTATGAAGAAAAAGGTGTGCATGTACATCCTGCTCGCATAGCTGCACTTGTTGAAGGATTTGCTGGTATAAAACGAACCACAGGTCAGCATCCTGGTGGTATTATGGTCGTTCCGCGCAATATGGATATTCATTATATTACACCAATGAATCGTCCTGCTGATGATAAGAACGGTGATACAATTACTACTCACTATGATTATCATAGTATTAATGATCGCCTGGTAAAACTGGATATTTTAGGTCATGATGATCCTATGGTACTTAAAATGTTGGAAAAATACCTTAGAGAAAATGTTGATCCAAATTTTGATCCTAAGGATATTCCCGTAGGTGATGAAGAAACGATGCGTATTTTTCAAAATACTACATCATTGGGGGTTACACCTGAACAAATCGATAGTACGGTTGGTACTTTTGGAATTCCTGAATGCGGTACAAAATTTGTACGCCAGATGATAAGTGATGTTCAGCCTAAAAAGTTTAGTGAAGTTGTACGTGTATCAGGCTATTCGCATGGTACTGATGTATGGCTGAATAATGCACAGGATTTAATAAAAGAAGGTAAACCTGTTGCTGAAACAATTTCAACGCGTGATGATATTATGACGCATCTGATCAGTAAAGGCGTAGAACCAAGTTTAGCATTCAAGACTATGGAGCATGTGCGTAAAGGAAAAGCTGCTAAAAAGGGTTTAGAGCCTAAAATGTTAGAAGCTATGCACGAAGCAAAAATTCCTGATTGGTATATCAAATCATGTGAAAAAGTTCAATATCTTTTTCCTAAGGCTCATGCTGTAGCTTATGTTCTTATGGCATATAGGATTGCTTATTGTAAGGTACATTATCCAAAAGAATTTTATGCAGCTTACTTTACCGTACGTGCTAAAGATTTTGATTATAGTTATGTTGCTAAAGGTAAGAGCTATGTGAAAAATTTTATAAAAAATGTTTATGCTCAAGGATTTAAAGCAAGTGTACAGGATAAGTCAACAGTTACATATTTGGAATTGGCAAATGAAATGATGGAAAGAGGATTAGAATTTGACAAGATGGATATATACGATTCTGATCCTATTAAATTTATAGTAACACCGTCTGGTCTGCGTCCACCGCTTGCTGCATTGAGTGGTGTAGGTGAAAGTGCTG
This sequence comes from uncultured Phascolarctobacterium sp., assembly GCA_964595445.1. Taxonomy (GTDB): domain Bacteria; phylum Bacillota; class Negativicutes; order Acidaminococcales; family Acidaminococcaceae; genus Phascolarctobacterium_A. The sequence continues at coordinate 11,437 of CAZQQK010000044.1, read as the reverse complement.
CTAAAAGTATTGCTGCTGTCCGCGATAAAAAAATTCCTTTCATATCTCAAGAAGATTTGCGTTTGCGTTCTGGGGTGGGTAAAAGTGTTATTGATAAATTGGCGGAGATAGGAGCTTTAGGAGATTTGCCAGAAGAAAATCAGATAAATTTGTTTTAGCAGTTAAAAGGAGATATCTTATGCAGAAAACAATTTTAGCTTATAATTTTACGTCAGAAAGATTACAAATGCTAAAAGTTTTAGCGATGATGCTGCGGGTTCAACTACGTATTATCGAACATCAACAAATGCTACAGCCAATAGGATATTTTGCTGGTGTACAAGGAGTGGATGAAGTAACCGAAATTTACAGCGGCGATGAAGCACAGCAAGAAATGCTGATTTTATGTGGATTTACACGTCCGGATTTAGATAGACTATTGTCAGCTGTCAAAAAGAGTAAGTTGAAGCAGATATCACTTAAGGCAATGTTAACGCCAACAAATTGTAAATGGACTGGATTAAAATTGCAGCAGGAATTGTTGCAGGAACATGCTTATATGAGTGGAAACAAAGAATCTAAACCTAAGCATAAAGTATGATTTCACTTATTAGTTTCTTGACCAATGTATAATGTTATTGTAAAATTAAAATAGTCACAAGGATGTGCCGCGTGGGACTGCCTGCCTGCGCGGCTCATTGTATGTTTATAAGAAATTATTATAATGCAGAAACATACTAAAGGACTAGAGCGCATGTGCCACTTGTGTGGTAGACGAGGAATGAGGTTATCGATTAGTCAGCGGATGCCTCACGGTTAGCTGTAGACCGGAAGCTGTTTACAAAGTCTTACGGTAACGTAAGAGAAAAAGAAACAGCAGCAGAATAGGTAAATTATAAAACTGTAAACAATACAGAAGTAATTTAGTTTTGTTTATAAAAGGAGGAAAATTCAATGTGTGGAATTGTAGGCTATATAGGAAATAAGCAGGCTGCACCCTTTCTGCTTGATGGTATGAGTAAGCTCGAGTATCGAGGATATGATTCTGCGGGTATTGCTGTTTATGAAAGCAATAGTATACGTGTAGATAAATGTGTAGGTCGTTTGGAGTCATTACGGCAGAAACTTATGGGAAATATGCCTGTAGGAACTGTTGGTATTGGACATACACGCTGGGCAACACATGGCAGACCGTCAGATCGTAATGCACATCCTCATACTGACAGCAGCGGCAAGTTTGTTGTTGTGCATAATGGTATTATTGAAAACTATATGAAACTCAAAGAGGAATTAATTGATAAGGGGCATACTTTCGTTTCTGAAACAGATACAGAAGTTGTTGCTCATCTAATGGCAGATCAGTATAATGGTGATTTTGAAGAAACTGTAAAAAGAGTCCTGCGGCTGATTAAAGGCTCTTATAGTCTTGTATTTATGTGTGAATATGAGCCGGAAAAGATTATTTGTACAAAAAAAGATAATCCGTTGATTATAGGTCTTGGTGAAGGTGAAAATTTTATTGCTTCTGATATTCCAGCGATTATTAATCATACTCGTCGTACATTTATTATGAGTGATGGCGAAATTGCCACTGTGACTGCGGATGATGTATGGGTGCAGGATGTTAATGGTACGCCTATAAGCAAGAAAGTTTTTGTAGTAAACTGGAATGCAGAGGCAGCAGAAAAAGGTGGATTTGAGCATTTTATGCTCAAAGAAATTTATGAACAGCCTAAGGCTATGCGTGATACAATGGCTAGCAGACTTGATGCAGATAAGAAAAATATTTGTTTTCCAGAGCTGAACTGGACTGCTGAGGAGCTTAGGGATATTAATAAAATCTTTATTGTAGCTTGTGGAACTGCTTATCATGCTGGCATTGTAGGAAAATATTATTTAGAGCAGTTAGCACGAGTTCCGGTAGAGGTAGACATAGCCAGTGAATTTCGTTACCGTGATCCATTGGTTGATGGAAATAGTTTGACAATTGTTGTAAGTCAAAGTGGAGAAACAAGCGATACTCTAGCTGCTTTACGTGAAGCTAAGCGTTTGGGTTCACGTACTTTGGCAGTTACTAATGTAGTAGGAAGCTCTATTGCCAGAGAGGCAGATCAGGTAGTTTATACCTATGCTGGACCTGAAATTGCTGTAGCCTCTACTAAAGCTTATACCACTCAGTTGCTGGCAATGCTGATGCTGTCGATTTATATAGGTTGTCTGCGTGACTCTCTGCCGCAGGGACGTGCTCAGGAACTGGTTAATGGTTTAGTTTCTATACCTGAGCAAATTCATCAAATGTTGGAAAATGTAGACCAGATTAAAGTTTTTGCTCGTGAATACGGCAGTGCAGAAGATGCATTTTTCTTGGGTCGCAGTCTTGACTATGCTGTTGCATTGGAGGGAGCACTTAAACTGAAAGAAATTTCTTATATTCATGCTGAGGCTTATGCAGCAGGTGAACTAAAACATGGAACATTAGCGTTGATTGTTTCTGGAGTGCCTGTTATTGTTTTGGCAACGCAAATGGATGTATATGATAAGACGGTGAGCAATTTGCAGGAAGTTAAAGCACGTGAGGCTGTAGTTATAGCTATTGGATTTGCTGGAGATGAGTCTTTGGAGAAATATGCTGATCATGTTATTTATATTCCGCAAACCGATAAATATTTAGCTCCGTTGCTTGCAGTGTTGCCTTTACAGCTTTTAGCTTATTATGCAGCACTTACACGTGGCTGTGATGTAGATAAGCCGCGTAATTTGGCAAAAAGTGTAACAGTTGAATAATTTTTAAGAATACACTTTATCGCCGTCACCTGAATTTTGGTGACGGCGATAAAGTTTTATGGAAGTTAGAATAAGGAGAATTATTTATGGAAGCAGAGTTTGCAAAAGATATGAGGATATTGACCGATTTTGCTTTGCAGCATGGAGCGAGTGCTGTAAAGACTGTTGAAGTGTGTAAAATAAAAACTGGAGCATGGACACGTATGAAATGTCAATATGGATGTCCAAATTACGGAGCAACACTTTGCTGCCCTCCGTACACTCCAGATTATGAAGCTACACAGAAATTTTTATCAGAGTATACTCATGCTTTGCTAGTAGAATATACAGTGGATATCAGTGGTTATGGACCAGATGATTTTGGTAAGGTTGACATGAAAGTAAGTAACGGTCTTTTGGATGTTTTACTGGAATTAGAGCGACAGGCATTTTTGCTGAATCATTACCGTTCTTTCGCTTTAAAGGCGGGACGCTGTAGGTTATGTGAAAACTGTAATTTGAAAAAATGTTTACATCCAGATAAAGCAAGACCTTCACTGGAAGCCTGCGGTATTGATGTTTTTGCTTTAGCGAATGATAATGGTTTTGAGATGAAAGTTATTACAGGCAGAATTAAAGAACTAAAAATTTATGGCTTGGTGCTTGTCGAATAACATTAAATTTGCAATTAATTTTTATATGAAAGAATAAATAAGTTGAACCTGGCTTTGTACTATTCTAATGGTGTAAAAGTAATTTATAATATGATATAATTCGATGAAAGAGAAAGTTATATTATGTGGATATGATTTTAGAGGAGTAATACTTGATGGAATATTGGGATATATATGACAGTGAACGTAGACTTATTGGGAAAACAATGAAAAAGAATGAGTGGGGTTTAAAGGATGGTGAATATCATCTGACTGTTCTTGGTGTAATTCGTAATACAGAAGGGCATTTTTTGATTACAAGACGTGTTTTGACAAAAGCTTGGGCTGCTGGTTGGTGGGAAGTTCCAGGAGGTGCTGTACAAGCAGGTGAAACATCTCGTAAAGCAGTAGACAGAGAGGTTTTGGAAGAAACAGGACTTGATATTTCTTATTGTGAAGCTGAAAAAATTTTAACTTATCATCGCGAAAATCCTAAAGATGGTGACAATTATTTTGTTGATTGTTATTGTTTTCTGTTGGATTTTTCGGAAAGCGATATAAAGATTCAGCCTAACGAAGCTTTGGAATATAAATTAGCGGATTTAAAAGAAATTCAACAGTTGGCGCAGCAGGGCATTTTTTTGCATTATGACAGCATCAAAGATGCTTTTACAAAATAGCAATGTAGAGCTACTTATAATTCTTGAAAAAATATTAGCACCGTGGTAAAATACAATAGTGAATGACGAAATTTATAGAAAGTATAGGTTTGGAGGAATTCTAACATGTCAGGACATTCTAAATGGGCAAACATTAAACATAAAAAAGGCAAGGCTGATGCTTTGCGTGGTAAAATTACTACAAAAATAAGCCGTGAGATTACTATTGCTGTTCGTATGGGCGGTGCAGATCCTACTGGTAATATGAAGTTGAAACTGGCTTTGTCTAAAGCAAAAGCAAATAATATTCCTAAAGATAATATTCAACGTGCTATTCAAAAAGGTGCTGGTGCATTGGAAGGACAAAGTTTTGAGGAAATTACTTATGAAGGTTATGGTCCTGCGGGTGTTGCTATGATGGTAAGCTGCTTGACAGATAACCGTAATCGTACAGCTGCTGATGTCCGTCACGTTTTTAGTAAATATGGCGGAAACTTAGGTGCGAGCGGCTGTGTAAGCTACATGTTCAAACAGAAAGGCATTTTTGCTGTCAGTGCTGAAGCTGGTGTTGCTGAGGATGACTTAATGATGATAGCATTGGATGCTGGTGCAGAAGATATTAAGAGCAGTGAGGATGGTTTTGAAATTATTACTGCTCCTGCAGCTTATGACGATGTAGAGAAAGCTTTGGCTGATAATAATATTGAAGTTGCAATGTCTGAAATTACTATGGTACCTGATACCATGGCAGAACTGTCTGATGAAGATGCAGAAAAAGTACAAAAAATGCTGGATGCTCTGGATGACTGCGACGATGTGCAAGATGTTTACACCAACGCTGACTTGCCGGAAAATGATGAGGAATAAGATGTTGTTTATTGATAAAATATGATTGTATTTTATCTGATTGGAAAGCAGGCAGTTGCTGTCTGCTTTCTGTTTTTGTAAGGAGCATTTATGCTGGTTTTAGGTATTGATCCTGGTACTGCGATTTGTGGTTACGGCGTAGTGGATATGACAGGAAATCGTTTACGACCTTTGTTTTATGGTTCTGTGCTTACCGATAAAGATATTCTGCCTGAGCTGCGTCTGAAAAAAATTTATGATGATATTTCTGATATTATAGATCATTTTCAGCCTGATTTTATGAGCATTGAAAAGCTATTTTTTAATCGAAATGTTACAACAGCTATTCCGGTAGGACAGGCAAGAGGCGTTGTATTATTGGCAGCAGCCAACAAAGGTCTTCCAGTAATGGAGTTTACACCTATGCAGATAAAGCTTTCTGTAGTGGGTACTGGCAGTGCAACAAAAGAACAGGTTATTTATATGGTTATGCGTCTTTTAAATATTAGGGAAAAAATTAAGCCTGATGATACTGCTGATGCTCTGGCAGCAGCTATTTGCGGTATTAATACAGCTTCAACGCGTCAGTGGCAGGAGGGCAGATAAATGATAGCTTCATTAAAGGGTAATGTTAGTTATTTGGGAACAGAAATCTGTATTGTTGAAACAACAGGTGGTGTTGGCTATCGTGTATTTATGCCAGCTGCACATTTAGCACAGTTGACATTGGGCAGCAATGTTAAGTTATATATACATACAGCGGTACGTGAGGATGCACTGCTCTTATATGGATTTTTGAGCCAGGAGTATTATGATTTATTTGAATTATTGCTTACAGTCAGCGGTGTAGGACCGAAGATGGCTTTGGGTATTTTATCAGCAGTAAAACCTGATGCTTTCTATCTTGCTGTGCAGAGCCGCGATATGAAGACTTTGACTAAATTTCCAGGTATTGGCAAAAAGACGGCAGAGAGGATGTTGTTAGAGCTTAAAGACAAGGTTGGAAGTTTTAGCACAGATTCTGGAAATGAATTTGCTGAAAATGTTGTTTCAGGTAGCGGCAGTCCTGTATCTGAGGCAATGGAGGCACTTGTTTCTCTTGGTTATAATAATAGTGAGATTGTTCCAGTGATTAAGCAGATTCCGCATATTGACTCACTGTCTGGTGAAGAAATATTGCGACAGGCATTGAAAATGTTTGCTAAACATTGATAAAGATGGCGGTTTATAGGAGTTGATTATATGGAATTTGATGATAGACTTATTGCTGGTGCTGAACAGGAAAGTGATGGTTGGCAGTATAGCCTGCGCCCAAGGCTTTTGCAAGAATATATAGGGCAAAGGCAGGTTAAGGATAATCTTTCTGTTTTTATAAAAGCTGCAGCTGCACGTCATGAAGCGTTGGATCATGTGCTTTTATTTGGTCCTCCTGGATTAGGCAAAACAACATTAGCTAATATCATAGCTAACGAATTGAATGTAAATATTCGTGTTACCAGCGGACCAGCTATTGAACGCCAAGGTGATTTAGCAGCAATTTTAACTAATTTGGGAGATAATGATGTACTTTTTATTGATGAAATACATCGTCTTTCCAAAACGGTAGAAGAAATACTTTATTCAGCAATGGAAGATTTTGCGTTGGATATTATTATAGGCAAAGGGCCTGCTGCAAGAAGTGTACGCCTTGATTTACCAAGATTTACACTTATAGGAGCGACAACACGTTTAGGTGCAATTGCCGCTCCTTTGAGAGATAGATTTGGTGTACAGTGTTGTTTAGAATTTTATAAGCCGGAGGAACTACAGTTTATTATTACCAGAGCGGCAGAAATTCTTAATGTAAGGATTGATAGTGATGGTGCAATGGAAATTGCTCGTCGCAGTCGAGGTACACCGCGTATTGCTAATCGTTTGTTGAAACGTGTACGTGATTTTGCACAGGTTCTTAATGCAGAAGTTATCGGCAGACAATTAGCAGATGAAGCATTAGCACGTTTGGAGGTTGATCGTTATGGTTTTGACCGTAATGATCGTAAAATTATGACAACAATAGTTAAAACTTTTGGTGGCGGTCCGGTAGGTATAGAAACGATTGCGGCAGCTGTTAGTGAGGAAGCTGCGACTATTGAGGATGTTATTGAACCATATCTTATGCAGCAGGGAATGCTTAATCGAACTTCCCGTGGGCGAATGGCAACAAGAGAAGCTTATCGTTATTTAGGTTTGCCCTATCCGGAAGATGCAGGCAGGTGAAAATAAATGAAACTTTTATTACACGCTTGCTGTGGTCCTTGTGCCTGTTATCCTACGGAAAAACTGGCAGCTGAGAAAGTGGATTTTGATATTATCTTTTTTAATCCAAACATTCATCCATATAAAGAATTTAAACATCGTTTGAGTACTCTGCGGGAGTTTTGTGAAAAAAAGCAGTATAATTTAATTATCAATAAAAATTATCCTTTGGAAGAGTGTATTAGAGGTATGCTGACTGAAGCTACAGTTCGCTGTGCTTTTTGTTATCGTTATCGTTTGCGTTATGTAGCTGAGTTTGCTAAAGAAAATGGTTATGATGCTTTTAGTACAACGTTGCTTGTCAGTCCCTATCAGCGTCATGAACTTATAAGGAAAGAAGCTGAGGCTGCAGCAGCAGATGCAGGGATACATTTTTATTATGAAGATTATCGTCAGGGTTATCAGCGTGGTGTTGATATAAGTCTAAATATAGGGTTATATCGTCAGCAGTATTGTGGCTGTGTATTCAGTGAACGTGATCGTTATGAAATACGTAAGCGTCAAAAAGAAACCTTCAAAGATAAGTTCATTGTTGTAAGTAAGCATATAAAAATGATAAATACTGATAAATTTTAATTTTGTAATATATTTGCACTTTGTATATTTATAACAAGTAAGTGTTTTACTGTAATATGTGGAGGTCATTAATGCGCAATATTTTAAAACAAGCCTTTGTGTTTTGTCTGACTTCTTTATTATTCATATTTTCGTATTCAGTGCAGGCAGAAGAAAATATCCGTGTTGCATTGATTGAAGGACAGGCAACGGTAGAAATCAGTTGTAGTGATGAATTTGCAGTAAGTGACAGCTGGGGAAACGCTGTAACCTTGCCAAAGGGAAAATATTTTGTGCATATAGAAAATGGAAAAGTAAATATAGGTGATTCATATAGCTTTAACGGGGAAGTTACATTTAGCAGTGATAAAAATAAAGTTTTGCCGAAGATTAATAAGCGAACCTATAAGGGAACTGTTAAGATAATTCCTCAAAATGATGATAAACTGCTTGTTGTTAATGAGCTGTTTTTAGAAACTTATCTTGAAAGTGTATTGCCGGCAAAAACTATGGTTGTATGGCCAGATGAGGCAATTAAAGCACAGGCTGTAGCTGCGCGCAGCTATGCGTTATATAAAAAGCAGCACAGTAATGGTATTTATGATATTAGTGCTAATGATAGTGAGTTGGACTATGAAGGTTATGGCATCCAAATTGAAAAAGCTGCTGTTACTAAGTTTATAAAAGCAACAAGAGGTCAATATTTAGCTGACAGCAGTGGAAAAGCCGTAGAGGCTGTTTCTACCTCCAGCAGTGGGGGCAAAACTGATAGTGCTGAGAATTTGTGGGGGCGCGAGATAAGTTATTTGCAGTCCGTTGAGGATTATGATAGTGACAGTCCGGAATATAGTTGGGAGTATCGTGTGACACCTGCTGTTTTAGAAAATTTACTGGCACAGAGAGGATATGTGATTGGTAAACTTACAAGTATTCGTCTTTCCCCTCTTGATGAGAAAGGTGCAGATAGAACATTTACTGGAAGAGTAAAATATGTTATTTTATCTGGAAATGACGGTACGGCAAAGATTAGTGGTGCAGAATTACAGCAAATATTGGGCTTGAATAGTACGCTTTTTGATTTAGAAACAGGTACGCCTATTCCGGAAACTCTGAAAATACCTATTGAAAATTACTATGGTATGGAAATTGGCAGTAAAGATGTTAATATAAAGGTAAAAGAGGATAATAAACCTGTTTGGAAGAATCTTATCCGTAGTTATCATAGCCTTAGTGGTGGAAAAGAAGAAAAAATTATTTTCCATGGTAAGGGTAAAGGACATGGTCTTGGTTTAAGTGCGTGGGGAGCACGGGGAATGATAAATGCTGATGAAAAAAATACTTATAAAAGGATTTTAGCATATTATTATCCTGGTACTGTTTTGATGAACTAATCTATATGCGAATGAAATAAAGTTAAGATTTTAATATTAAAGAAAAGAGAGAAAATAAATGTTAGTAACTGATTTTGATTATGAGCTGCCACAGGAGCAAATTGCACAACATCCAACCGAACCGCGTGATCAATCACGGCTTTTGGTAGTGGACAAGTTGACTGGAGAAATGGAACACAAGCATTTTTATGATTTAGTTGAATATCTTAATCCAGGTGATTTGCTGGTGTTTAATGATACTCGTGTTATTCCTGCCAGACTTCGTGGTATTAAAGATACAGGGGCACACGTTGAGGTTTTTTTACTAACTCGTAAAAATGAAACAGATTGGGAAGCTTTGGTACGTCCTGGCAAAAAACTGCAAATAGGTTCGAAGATTAACTTTAGTGAAGAATTGAGTTGTGAAGTTATTGCTCACACTGATTTTGGCGGTCGTGTAGTAAGATTTAAATTTGATGGTATTTTTGAAGAAATACTTGATCGCTTAGGAGAAACGCCGCTGCCCCCTTATATTACTGCGCCGTTAGAGGATAAGGAGCGTTATCAAACAGTCTATAGTCGTGAAAGGGGAAGTGCTGCTGCACCTACCGCAGGATTACATTTTACTGAAGAACTTTTGCGGAAAATAAAAGAAAAGGGATGTGAAGAGGTATTTGTTACCTTGCATGTAGGTTTGGGAACATTCAGACCAGTAAGTGAAGCGAAAATAGAAGATCATAAGATGCATAAAGAGTTTTATACTGTATCGCAACAAGCTGCCGATGCTGTAAATAAGGCAAAAGCCGAAGGTCGCCGTATCATTGCTGTAGGAACTACAGCTGTACGTACACTGGAAGCTGCAGGTGAAGATGGTGTACTTCGAGCAGGAAACGGTTGGACAAATATTTTCATTTATCCAGGGTATAAGTTTCGCTTGGTTGATGAACTGGTGACAAATTTTCATCTGCCGCAGAGTACTTTATTGATGTTGGTAAGTACATTGTCTACGCGTGAAATTATGCTGCAAACATATAAAACAGCAGTAGAAGAAAAATATCGTTTTTTCTCTTTTGGTGATGCAATGTTTATTACTGATTTGCATAAAAAATAAGCATATATTGTACTGTTTTCAGTATTAAATATATTATGAAAGGAAAAAATATGACAAAACATGCAGTAACTTATGAATTGATTAAAGAATGCAGCCGCAGTGGTGCACGTCTTGGGCGGTTACACACACCTCATGGTACTTTTGAAACACCAATGTTCATGCCGGTAGGCACTCAAGCTACAGTAAAGACTTTAGCACCAGAGGAATTGTATGATATGGGAAGTCAGGTTATTCTGTCTAATACATATCATTTGTTTCTGCGTCCTGGTCATGAGCTGGTGCATAAGGCTGGCGGATTGCATAAATTTATGAATTATAAGCGAGGAATGCTTACTGACAGTGGAGGATTCCAAGTTTTCAGCTTGGGAGCTATGCGCAAGATTACTGAAGAAGGCGTAATGTTTCGTTCACATATTGACGGAAGCAAACAATTTTTATCCCCAGAAGTTTCTACAAAAGTACAGGAGGCTTTGGGCGCAGATATAGCTATGGCTTTTGATGAATGTATCCCTTATCCTGCGGAATATGATTATGCTAAAAGATCTACAGAGAGAACAACTCGCTGGGCAAAGCGCTGTTTAGATACACATACACGTGAGGATCAGTCAATGTTTGGTATTATCCAAGGAGGGATGTATCCTGAACTGAGGCGTTTGAGTGTAAAGCAGCTTACAGAGATGGATTTTGCTGGTTATGGTATAGGTGGACTTTCGGTCGGGGAACCAAAACCGATGATGTATGATATTTTGGAACATACAACAGAACTTATGCCTAAAGATAAAGCTCGTTATTTGATGGGTGTTGGCACTGCTGATTGTATAGTAGAAGCTGTAAATTTAGGTGTAGATATGTTTGACTGCGTATTTCCTACACGTGTAGCGCGTAATGGTACAGCTATGACTCATACAGGGCGTTTAGTTGTACGTAATGCTGCATATGCAGAAGATTTTCGTCCAATAGAAGACGGCTGTCAATGTTATGCCTGCCGCAATTTCAGCAGAGCTTATATAAGACATTTATTTAAAGCAGAAGAAATTTTTGGCCTGCGTCTTTTATCTATTCATAATCTCTATTTTCTGCTTAAATTTACTAGAGAAATTCGTGAAGCGATTGCTGAAGACAGGTTTCCAGAATTTCGCGAAAGATTTTTGGAAAATTATTGTTGCTAACAAGGATTTTTTGATTATATATAGAATATATATAAGT
>CAZQQK010000043.1:0-13092 GCA_964595445.1 uncultured Phascolarctobacterium sp. | reverse complement strand
GGGATAAACAATTAATATTGCTGACAGTATTTTTTAATCCTGCCAATAATCAAGTTTCTGCTTTAAGCCAATATCAGCTGCTTTAAACGTAGGATTTTTGCCCGCATTAAGCTGTTCAACATAATTATCCAGTGCTTTCAAGGCAGGGCCGCCAAGGATACAAATAACCGGCAGATTGATAATTGCCATAAAGCCCATAGTAACATCAGCAAGATCCCACATTGTTCCCATACTGGAGCCAGCACCAATAAAAATCAACACGCAGGCAATTATACGATAGCAAAGAGTAAAAGTCTTACCTGGTACACGACGTAAAATATAAGCAAAAGCATTATCAACATAGTACAAGTTGCCTAACAAAGTAGTAAAGGCAAACAATACCATAGATATTGTAATAAACAGCTTTGCATAGTCACCCATTGTAGCTGCCAGTGCAGCTTGTACATACGGAGCTCCAGCAAGTTCCTTAGTAGGTTCAACACCAGAGCTGATGCACATAAATGCCGTAGCAGAACAAATCAGCAGCGTATCAATAAAAACTGACAGCATTTGAACTAATCCCTGTTTTACAGGATGTGATACGTGAGCAGCAGCAGCAGCATTAGGAGCAGAGCCAACACCAGCTTCGTTGCTGTACAAACCACGCTTAATACCATACATCATGCAGCTGCCTGCGAAGCCAGAGAAAATAGCCTGAAAATCAAAAGCTTCAATAAAAATATTAGCAATAACTGTCGGCAGAAGATTAATATGCAGCATAGTCAAAATAAAAGCCACCGAAATATAAATGATACCCATTAAAGGCACTAAAGTAGATGTAGCCTTAATAATACGTTTACCACCGCCTAACAGACAATAACCAACAAGGACTGCTTCTATAGCACCAATAATCCAAGGAGTAGTAGTTTCATCATAAAAGCTCAACGCTGCAAATGTAGACTGCAGATTATAGGAGCAAAGCATATTGAAACCTGCTCCATAAGTGGCAATCAAAGCAACCGCAAAAATAACAGCTAAAGTACGGCTGCCTAAAGCAGCTTCAATATAATAAGCAGGGCCGCCATAACTTCCATGAGGTCCATGCTTTTTATAAATCTGTGCCAATGTACTTTCGATAAATGCAGAAGCACCACCTACAAAAGCAATTACCCACATCCAGAAAACCGCACCATAACCGCCAAGACAAATAGCTGTAGAAATACCTATAATATTACCTGTTCCTACACGTGAAGCAGTAGAAACCATCAAAGCTTGAAATGAAGAAACAGAGCCTTCAGCTACCGGTTTTTCCAAAATAACGCGAATAGTTTCTTTCAGCAAACGCACTTGAACAAAACGAGTACGAAGCGTGTAATACAATCCAACACCAATGAGCATAATAATCAGCAAATAACTATACATGAAATTGCTGATTGCACCAATAATTTCACCAAACATAATCCTGTCTCCCTCATAATATTTTTAACTGTAATATTATATCACAAATTTTTCCAACATCACAATTACTAATCTTTTCATTAGCAAATTTTTAACATAAAATCTTAAAAACAAACTAATTTTTCAGCTTAATGCAAACTTTTAATATAGTTTTTTCAAACACTCTCTTAAACTGTCAAACCCCGCATATTCTAAATTAAATGCACCTGCCAAAGCTGCTTCTCCTAAGCGTAAACCAACATACTTATCTGTAACAGCCAAATAAGTATAAAGAAAATGTCTGTTGTAATTTAATAGTTTATTATCCCGTCCACGACAATTATTTACCATTGTAAGATACTCATCACTTATACTATAAAGATTATAATAATCACTGTATTCTGATGTCTCCTGACACAATGCTTCCAATAAAACATCTTCTAAAAATCCGTGCCGCCAACGACGGCCTTTTTTTCTGCCGGGAAAGAAAAAGTGCGTGCAATACTTCACTTCTCTGAAAAAAGTATTGTCACGCACTGCAAAAAATTTCTGCATACGCCATTCCAGTTCATCAGCAGCATCAGCAATAAATACCGCCTTGCTTACTCGTTCACAGCCATCCATCAGCCTAAGCTTTTTGGTCAGCAGCGGCAGTTTATCAAATCCTTGGAAATTAATAATCTGCATATTCGGCAGATGTTCTCCTTGTTTGAATAAATGCCTGAGATAAGCATGCATAAACTGTGCGATTTCTAATCTTTCACACAACAGCAAAACCTCAACGTTTATACTGTTTTGCTTATTCAAGGTAATTCTCCTTTTCATGCAGCATTTTTTCTGCTGCTGCTACAACCTGCTCTACTAATAAACGTGTCATACACTGCATATCACTGCACTTATGCTTCATGCCATCAGCACAACCAAGACATGGCGGTTCAGCTGTTACAATCAAAGCATCCTTTGTATAAGGCCCATAAAGCTTAGGACTTGATGGCCCATACATAGCAACAATAGGAACTTTTTGGCTGATAGCTACATGCATAGGTCCACTGTCATTTGTAATAATAAGACTGCAGCGGCGCATTGCTGCTGCCAACTCACCAATGCGGAAACAGCCTGTTGCCACAACAGGAGTTGTCTTCATAAGGCTGACTGCCTCCTGTACCATTTCTTCGTCCATCGTTCCACCGAAGAAAACAGGCTTATATCCCTTTTCTGCCAAAATATCAGCTACCTGAGCAAATCTCTCCGGCGCCCATCGTTTCGTAACAACAGCACTGCCTATATTAAATCCAACAAGTTTATCACTGGCAAACACACCATGTTCACGCCAAAACTGTTCTGCTTGTTTTTTGTGTACGTCGCTCGGAAAAATCTCCAGTCCATTATGTTCCAAATGTGTTACACCTAACTGCGTTAAAACATCCAAATACATATCAGCAGCATGTATTTTTCTATTCAATGGCGTAAACCTATCCCATAATGGCTTAAACAAAGTATGTACAGCTCCCGTACGCATTTTTGCTTTTGTTAAAGCACAAATGAAAGAACAACGTTCGTTAGGATGCAGATTAATAAGTACATCAAAATCCATACTGCTCAAACGGCGCGCACATGCCATAAGAGCCAGCAAACTATTGTCCTTGCCTTTCTTATCAATCGTAATAACCTCATCAAGATAAGGATTATGCAGTACTACATCTTTTAATTTTTCATCTGCAAGAAAAGTAATATGTGCATCTGGCGCAGCCTTACGTAAAGCATGAATAAAAGGCGTAGTCAAAGTTAAATCACCTAAATGCATTAAAAATGTTACCAGTATTCTCTTACCATTTAATTCTACATTTTTTATCATTAGCTTTGAGCCACCTTTTCCCGATAAATATTATAAACCATTTCCGGTGTAATATCGTGCATACAATGCCAATCACTGCATTTTTTCTTTAAACAGCCTACGCATTCAGCAGGCGATAAAAGAACAACAGAATTTTTGCTGCCGTAAGGCCCTGTTCTGTCAGCTTTAGTAGGTCCATACATAGCAATAAGAGGCTTTTTCAGAGCTGCTGCAAAATGCAAAGGGCCAGTATCTGCACTGATATAAAATTTACAGCCTTTGATTAAAGCAGCTAATTCACGCAAACTGGTTTTACCTATCATATCTAATAATCGATAGTCACTGCAGATAGCTGCTATTCTCTTTCCTTTAGCTGCATCATCAGGTCCTCCTGCCAGTACAACATATTTACCGTCGCGGACTATTTTTTCAGCTAAAACAGCATAATGCTCCACAGGCCATTCCTTTGTCCACCAACGTGCACCAGGAACAATAACAACATAATCTTCACCATTCCAACCAAGTTCCTGCAATTTTTTCTGCACTAAAGCTGTTTCTTTGCCCAAATCCGGCATAGGAAAATGCACATCATCCAGAGAATCTATCTTCGCGCCTAAATAACGTGCTACATCAAGATAGCGTTCAATGACATGATCCTGACAATGTTCTCCTTTAATTGCTCTGCTTATCAAAGCACTTCCTTCACGCATTTCACAATAGCCAATGCGATTATTGCAGCCACTGATAGCAGCAAGCACAGCACTTTTAAATAGTCCCTGCATATCAATCACTAAATCAAAATGCTTACTATGAAGCAGTCTGCGCATCTCGCAGAAATATTTCAACTTAGAACCCAATCCCATAGCTTTAAATTTTACTTTGTCAAAATAAATAATCTCATCAATTATAGGGGCATCAGGCACAAAACCAGCAAACTGAGGATGAACCAGCCAAGTAATTTTTGCTTTCGGATAACGCTGTCTAAGAGCCGCTGCAAAAGGAAGTGTATGTAAAATATCTCCTAATGAGCTCATTTTTATAAGTAAGATATTTTTGTATTCCATGGAATCTTTGCTATCCTTTATCTTGATATTTTACTTATGTTGAAGAATATTTTTTACAAAGTCTAATAAACTGCCGCCTTTAAACAGATATCCTTTAATACCTGCCGCCTCTGCCGCTTCTACATCACGTCTGCTGTCACCAATAAGAAAGCTTTGCTCCACATCAATAGAATACTCCTGCATAGCTTTCAGCAACATACCTGGCTTAGGCTTGCGGCATTCACACAATCTAGTGTATTCATTTATACTGCCTTCTGGATGATGGGGACAGTAATAAATTTTTTCAATATAACCACCGGCAGAAATAATTTTTTGCTGCATAAAATCATGCAGTTTTTTCATATCTTCTATCGTATAATATCCTCTGGCTATACCGCTTTGGTTAGTCACGATAAAAACCTTATAACCCTGTACAGTAAGATAAGCAATCGCCTGAAGTGCACCATCAATCCAATGTAAATCCTCAATTTTATAAAGATAATCTACATCAACATTGATAACTCCATCACGATCCAAAAAAACGGCTTTAGCCTTCATATACGTAATACCCACCAGTCTTATCTAATAAAGCACAGTACTCAGCAATTGCTTCTTCAATAGGAGTAAAACCGCCATCATAGCCAGCTTTTATAAGATTAGTTGTATCCGCTTCTGTAAAGCTCTGATATTTTCCTTTCAACACTTCTGGGAAAGGAACATATTCCAGTTCTCCGCTGCCAAAATGCTCTAAAACACCCTTTGCAAGAGTATTAAAAGGATGTGCATGACCAGTACCACAGTTAAAAATACCGCTGATTTCCGGATGCTCCCAAAAATAAAAATTTACTTTAACTACGTCTTTTACATAAACAAAATCACGTGTATGTTCACCAGGACCATAACCAGCATACTCACCAAAAAGCCTTACCTTATGCTCTGCTTTCCACTGATTATACATTTGATAAATCATAGAAGCCATTTTGCCCTTATGATTTTCCTGCGGGCCGTAAACATTAAAATAACGCAGACCAACAACCTGGCTTTCAGCATAAGGCAGCAAACGACGCAGATAGTTATCAAAAAACAGCTTAGAGAAAGCATAAACGTTCAAGGCTTCCTCACATGCAGGTTCCTCGCAGAAACCATGTGCACCGCTGCCGTAAGTAGAAGCGGAAGAAGCATACATCATTTGAATTTTTCTGTCTAAACAGAAATGCAATACATTCTTAGTGTATTCAAAGTTATTTTCCATCATATACTTTCCGTTATACTCCATGGTATCAGAGCAGGCACCCTCGTGAAAAATAACATCTATTCTCTCATGATTGAATTTTCCAGCCTTTAAAGCATCCATAAAGGCATATTTATCCATATAATCATGAACTTTCAGCCCTTGAATGTTTTTAAATTTTACCATGTTAGTCAAATTATCAACAACTAAAATATCATCTATACCACGCTCATTTAAACCTTTAACAATATTACTGCCGATAAAACCGGCTCCTCCGGTCACAATAATCATAATTTGCCCTCCTTTGCCATTTTAGCAATCTTTTCTACCACTCCCGTTGTAGAATAGCCATCCTCAAAATCTATAATTCGAACTTCACCGGCATCTTCTCGCCCAACAACTTCTTCTGGCTTGTAATCTCCGCCTTTTACAAGAATATCCGGCTGAATTATTTTTATTAACTCTGCAGGAGTGTCCTGTTTAAACAACACTACAGCATCAACGCATGCAAGTGCCGCCAATACACGTGCTCTGTCCAATTCATGTACAAGAGGTCTGGTTTCTCCCTTAAGCCTCTTTACAGAATCATCTGTATTCAGCCCTACAATCAAATGCTTGCCTAAGTTACGAGCTTTTTCCAAATAAGTCACATGCCCAACATGAAGAATATCAAAGCAGCCATTAGTAAAAACTATCTTTTCACCGCAGGCTCTCCATGTAGCTGCTAATGAAGCTATCTCTTCCCAGCTCAAAGTACGATAGGCACGACCCTGTTTACGCTCCTCTGCCAGCAAATCTTTCAGCAATTCATCTCTGTGTACAGGATAGGTTCCAACCTTAGCAACAACAATACCAGCTGCTCGATTTGCCATAAATATAGCATCCGACAGAGCAATCTTTCCAGCAACACCAGCTAAAAGTGTTGCAGCTACAGTATCACCAGCTCCCGAAACATCAAAAACTTCTATTGCTGTTGCAGGACTATGCAGCACCTGTTTGGCATTAACCAAGCTCATACCACGTTCGCTGCGTGTAACAACAACATTTTTAATGTTGAATTTTAAGCAGGCATTTTGTGCCATCTTTACAACTTCATTATCTTCATTTTCACACTGGCATCCTGCAGCTTCACACATCTCTTTTAAATTAGGAGTTATAAAATCACAGCCACTGTATTTATTCCAATCTGCCCCTTTAGGATCAATAAGTACAGGAATATCATAAGCTTTTCCCTGAGCAATAACCCATTGACAGAAATCATCTGAACATACTCCTTTGGCATAATCGGAAACAATAATGCCATCAAGACCTTTATCCAATAAATCAGCCAGCCATTGCCGCAAATAAACTATTTCTTCGGGATAAAGATCACCTGTTTCCTCAAAATCCATTCGCAGCATCTGCTGCTTGCCGCCTAAAACACGCAGTTTGGTAATAGTCTTACGGTGTTCACTTTTCAGCAGTCCCTTATAATTTATACCAGCTTCATCCATAAGCTTTTCTAATAAAAGGCGATTATCATCATCACCAGTTACACCGCCCATAAACACCTTACATTCCAAATGTGCCAAGTTGGCTGCCACGTTTGCAGCACCGCCAAGAACTGAGTTAATTTTTGTAATACGCGTTACCGGCACAGGAGCTTCCGGAGAGATACGCTTTACCTCACCTTGAAAATAGCGATCCAGCATTACATCCCCAATAACAGCAATCTTTATATCTTTAATTTTCTCTGCTAAAAATGTTGTTACTGCCAAATCTGCCAATTTATTCACCATCCACGAGTTCACACAAAATATGTCCTATTAGAATATGCAGCTCCTGTGCTCTGGCTGTTATCTCCGCAGGAACAGCAATACATTCATCACATATTTGATTCAGTCTACCGCCGCCGATTGCTGTCATACCAACACAAAATACTCCATGCTCCTTAGCCCAAGAAACAGCCTCTACCACATTAGGGCTGTTTCCGCTTGTAGAAATGCCTACCAACACATCTCCAGGGCGTGCAAGTGCTTCAACCTGACGTACAAATACTTTATCATATCCATAATCATTGCCCACAGCCGTTAATATAGAAGTATCTACTGTCAGTGCAATAGCAGGCAATCCGCAGCGCTCTTTTTGAAAGCGACCTACAAATTCTGCTGCTAAATGCTGGCTGTCAGCAGCACTGCCGCCATTGCCGCAAAACATAACTTTATTACCATTAGCTAAAGACTTCTTTATTTCAGCTGCAATGTGTTCTATCTGCAATAAAATCTCACTGTTCATAACAGCATTAACAACCTCAAGGTGGTCTAAAAAGCGTTGTTTAATAATTTTATCCATGCTTAACCTCAATTTTACCAATTAACAAAATCATATTTGATTTCAAAAGAATTATCGTTCTTAGCCTGTTCATGTTTATATATCAAAGATAACTGCCAGCAACAGAATCTATGTATCCAGGAATAAACTGTTTCATAGTTACGCTTCATATCAAGATCATAACGGTTGACAATTGTAAAAGTATTATTATCATCCATATTATACTGCAAACCATTGCGCAGCTCTATTTCCATATCCGGCTGGTCGTAATTAAACAGTTTAGTTGTAAAGTTCTCACGATAATAACCCACCCAAGTATTCCACTTAGGACTAATTTTCTGAGCTAAAGTTGCGTAATAAAGCATAGTCGATTCAGTATTGCTCGTTTTGCTTTCATGCGTCCATTTTTTCCCCACAGTTAAATCCAGTGAAGTTTTTTTGCTGTCGAATAAATAAATACGATCATGGTTAAGAAAAGCACCATAATCTGTATGCCAGCTTTTTACTCCCGTATCATCATTTTTCCACAAACCACGCTCTACATAAGCACTGTAAGAAAGTGGCAGTTTACGGCTAATATGATGATTTTTGTAATCAAAACGGATATTATTTTCTTTCTTTACCCATTCATCATCCTGCTCATACCAGCCATTTTCATATGTAACTTTAAAATTACGTTCATCATGCCGTAAGCCATAAACAGGTTTGTATCCAGCCTTACTATAGTAATTAACATCAGTATAAACAGTATCTTTATCACCTAAAGGACGTTCATAAGAAACGTTAATATACGTACCTTTATCACTATCTTTAAAGCCAATATGCGGCAAAATGCGTTCTTTAGATTTATCAGATAAATTATTTTCCCAATAATCCCGTGAATATATATGCTTACCACGCACAAAAACTTTTACATCTCTAGCAATCATTTTTTCGCCAGGATAAATCTCAAAAGTTTTAGCCTTAATTTCCAAACATCTAGGATGTTTAACAGACGGACATCGTGTTGCAGAACCACCTTCATCCAAAATCATCTTATCAGGATAAATATCTGCGTGAGGAGCTTCAAAATAATCCTTTTGATTTTTACCACTCATTTGCTTTAATTCGCCTGTTTTGCTGTTGAAGTTATAGTAAGCCCAGCTTGCTGTTACTGTAGCCTTTCCTTCCAACAAAGTTCCGCCTTTTAAAAGCCAAATATCTCCGCTTTTCATATTTCCCTTAACATGACTTGTATAAATATCTTGAGTTCCCTGCGAAACCTTAATATTGCCTTCTGCATGAAAATCTCCGCTAACCGTATCATAAACAGCATTTTCACCAGTCAAAATAATCGGTACTGCCTTCTGCTCATCCTGATTTTCCCTATGCGGCAGTGCAGGATTAGGCTCATCAACAGATACAGGACTGCCAAAATTTTCTCCGTTAGTATTAGTATATTGTGCTGCCGAAACAGGCAAACACATACCTAATGCCAATGCTGCGGCAATAAACGTCTTATTCATAAAAAAACTCCTTTTGTATACCAGATGAAAAAATCACATAATAATCCACTTAATATTATATCATAAAATAAAAAAAAGCTCACCCTTAAGAGTGAGCTTTTCACGTTATTTCTAATTTTATTCAGTATAAACAGCACCCTGCAAAGTAATATCTTCAGATGTCTGTACAAATGTCTCACAACCAACAGGAATTATTACACTGTTGCCCTTCACAAATGCACCGCCAACAATACCCACAGGACCTAAAACAATCATGCCGCCAATAGAAGCACCTGCTGCACCGGCAATGCTTTCTGCCTTCTGCTTTGCTAATTCGCCTACAGTAATAGGAATTTTAGTACCGTCAACGCCATAGATATAAGTAAAGTTAATATCAATGCGTCCATCCTTACCAAAAATTCCAGGTTGTACAACTTTTTTTACTTCGCCGATACCAGTAGCACCTTTCGGCAGTACAAGAACGTCATTAACATAAAGATTATCTGCTGCTTTGAAATGAACTGTATCTCCTTGTCGACTCATTTTTGTGCTGAGTTCTGATGTAAATGCAATTTTAAACACAGAATCTTTAGGCAATGTTACCTCTTGAACAGGAACCTTACCGTCACTGTAAGCAGCAAGTTTCAACAAGCCTTCCAATCTTCCGCTTAAAGCACCGCTCTGAGTTTGCCCATAGAGCATTTTTTCTGTAGCTTCAATACGATTCTTCGCAGGTCCGCCAGACATGCTTTCATTCATTTTCCATTCTACAACATTAAGTTTAGTAGCAAAGGAAGCTTCACCGTTATCCGGAGAACCTTCCAAATAATCATACATATTACTAACACGACTTAAAATAGGATCAGCAGTAATAGTTCCGTATACATCATCCTCTAAGCTGTCCATACGCTGAATAAGTGAGCCACTCTGTTCTGTCCCATAAAGTATTTTCTCCATAGCACTAATCTTATCAGATACTGGCATAGAACTTTCAGCAGCAAACGCAGGAACTACTGTGGTAAAACAAAAAATAAACGTCAGCAATAAAGTTGCAAGTTGTTTTTTCAATTTATTTCCCTCCAATCAGAATGATATATTTTTATTATAGCATACATTAAAATAAAAAAATAGCCTGTCTGTAATAAACAGGCTATTTTAATTTCAATATTATTAATTTCTGTATAAAGCAATCACTTCTGCCACTGCGGCATCCATCTCATCCATTTTCGCAAAACGCCTGCGGTGCTGTGCTCTTTTTGATGGTTTAAGTTCTTCCATAGATTTACGATATTCAGTAACTGGCATAACATAAAAACGTTTATCCGAACAAATAACCCCCTCACATTCCTGCCAAAAAGCACCAAAATCTGTTTTCAGCTTTCTGTCAACACGCATGTGATTCATTGCATAGTATCCATCATTACCAACTGCATAAATATGCTCAATTCCCAATGCTTTAGCAAAACTGCGCAATCCATAGAACATTAGATTTTTTGTTCGATATCCAAAGAAAGCTTTTGTTAAACCTTTAATAAGCTCATTGCCGTTTTGAGGGCCCTGTAATGCACCTATATAAACAGCAGTACTGTCATCTGTAAAATCCTTACCCAACCAAAACATAATCTGATACAATGGCTCATTCTCATAAATAAGTATTAATGAAAGACAACCTTCTTTGCGCTGTCCTGCATGAAACCACAGATTCAATGTCAAAGGCTTATCTTGATAATTATCTCGCCAAAGCTCTATCTGTTTATGTTCAATATAAAGCTCATCCATAAGCGATGTTTTAAATAATTTTTCCATGATGAGCAAATGATTTTGCACTAACTGCATACGTTCATCCCACGTTGACCCTTTATAAAAAAAAGCACGGGTAGTTTGCTCCAAGAAAGAAGGATTACCTTCAAGCCATGCCTGTCGCTGCTTATTTTCTGAAAAAAAATCAAGCAAAGCATTTACAGATTTACTATGCAAAGCACAGCGTGTACGAAAAACAACATAACGCTTCATTTCTTTCAAAATATGCGTCTGATATAAACTTCTCCCAACATATTCCAAAACATTTTCTTTCATTACTTACCTCTAATAATACTATAATAGTTATATTATATCATAGTGATCTATTAAGGTAAATTAATAAGCTCTGAAAATCTGTTATCGTAAAATCAAACAAAGAAAATTTTTCTGATTAGCTTTTACAGTTCAGTTTCTTAGACTTATGTTCTTCTAAATATTGCCCCACTATTTTTACTGCACAATAAGCTCCGCACATAGAACAAGCTTCTTCACTGTCTTTATTTTTCTTACGGCGATATTCTTTTGCTTTAACAGGGTCAATAGCTAATTCCATTTGACGTGGCCAATCAAGTGCTTTGCGTGCTTTTGCCATTGCTAAATCCCACTCCCACGCCTGCTTATTTCCTTTTGCAAGATCTGCTGCATGTGCAGCAATACGTGCAGCTATAACACCCTCTCGTACATCATCCAAATCAGGAAGTCCTAAATGTTCAGCAGGCGTTACATAACAAAGAAAATCAGCACCACTTACTGCTGCAAGAGTACCGCCAATAGCACTGGTGATATGATCATATCCTGGTGCAATATCAGTAACTAAGGGCCCCAAAACATAAAAAGGTGCACCATGACACAATCGTTTCTGCAACTGCATATTAGCAGCAATCTGACTATAAGGTACATGCCCAGGCCCTTCAACCATCACCTGCACACCTTTTTCCCAGGCACGCTGAGTTAGTTCTCCCAAATTAAGCAATTCTTGAATTTGCGCTCTGTCAGTAGCATCAGCAAGACATCCAGGACGCAAACCATCTCCCAAACTAATCGTTACATCATATTCAGCACAAATTTCTAAAATTTCATCATAGTATTCATAAAGAGGATTTTCCGCATCATTATACAGCATCCATCCAGTAATAAAACTACCGCCGCGGCTCACAACATCCATTTCTCTGCCTTCTTCTGTAAGCTGCTTTAATACCTGCCTGTTAATACCACAGTGAATAGTCATAAAGTCTGCACCATCTTCCGCCTGAGAACGGATGACATCAAAAATATCTTCTTTTGTCATTGCCACAACCGCACCGCGTTTCCTTATAGTTTCTACCGTAACCTGATAAATAGGTACAGTACCTACCATAATTTCAGAAGCATCAATAATTGCCCTGCGGGAAGCAGTAATATTATCACCAGTAGATAAATCCATTACAGAATCTGCTCCTGCTTCAACTGCTGCTGCCAATTTCAAAAGTTCAGGTTCAGGATCAGGGAAACTATCCGAAGTACCAATATTAGCATTTACTTTTACTTTTAATCCTTGTCCTACACCACGTGGAATAAGATTTTTATGATTAATATTACAAGGAATAGCAATTGTACCTCTAGCTACACCTTCACGAATAAACTCTGCTGTAACCTGCTCCTGTTCAGCGACAATTTTCATAGCCTCAGTAATAACTCCCTTACGGGCAAGCTGCATTTGTGTTGCCATAAATAATCTCCTTCCTACATAAAAAGCCGCTTCCTGACGGAATGCGGCTTGCTGCAACAAAAAAAAGATATATGCTTACTCGCTTTCCTACGCCGGTATTATCCGTAATCAGGTTCAAAGGGTCGGACAAAAGTCCTCTCAGCAAATTGCGCCCCTAGCGGTTTATTTGATTTTATAGCTTTACTTTAGCACGAAATCAATTAATCTGCAAGTAAAAATCAAATATATTTATGTAACCTAATTAACAAAAAATTTATTAATTAAGC
>CAZQQK010000042.1:2320-13990 GCA_964595445.1 uncultured Phascolarctobacterium sp. | reverse complement strand
ATAAATTTTCTAATCTTATTTTAATTACTAAAGTGTAGTATTTTAGCACTCCAGGTACTAATTTTTTCGTGCTGAACAAGCAAAAAAATACTCTTCCAACTGAATTTTTGTCCAATAAGAAGAGTATTTTAACAAGTTTATTATCTGTGATTTGATTATTGCATATGAGTACGTTCAAGAATAGTAAAGGTATTTTTTTCAAAATTAATCATACCATCATCACGCATTCTAGCTAATTCACGTGTTAGTGCACTGCGGTCAGCATCTAAATAATTTGCTAAATCAGTACGGTTAAACGGAATCGTAAAAGTATCAGCACCGTTATATTTAGCTTCCTGCTCCAAATAAGCCATAATCTTGCTGCGTAATGTTTTTTTGCAAAGAATCTCAGTTTTTTCTATTAAGCGAGTATTATTATCTGCCAAAATAGATACAATATTGCACATCAGGCGCCTGTTCGCCTCTGTATGCGTTGTATGCCCGTCCAACAACATCTTACCCAAGGGCAGCATCAAAATTTCACTGTCACTAGCGGCAAAATAACTGACTGTACTGCGATCTCCCAATCTGCCTAAAAAATTTTCTGCAAATACAGAACCAGAACCCAAGTTAGCAATAATAGACTTTTCTCCCCAAATATCTTCCTTTATCATCTGCACCTTACCGTCCATAACCACGCAGAGATTTTCTACACAGTCACCTGCAAGATAAATATAATCAGATTTAGGAAAGTGCTTAATCAACCCATGAAATTTTTGCAGAATCTCATTAATTTCTTCTCTTGCCAATCCTTTAAACAAAGGTATTTCACTAAAATTAGGGGCATACATTTTCAATGCCATACGTTCACCGACTTTCACATTTATCGCTCATCTATATGTTTATTATGCCAAAATGGAATATATATGTAAACATTTTGTAATTAAAGTAAGCGTTTAGTAAGTTTGTTGCACAAGCAACATTTATATCGTTTATGCTTATATCTCTTAAAGTCTTTATTTCATCAGCTTTTCATAAAGTTTTGCCTTGGCAACAAAACTTACAAAATTAAGTACAGCTTAACAATATTTTGTAAGTAAAGAAAGCAAATATTCCCTTTAAGATGTTGCGGCAGCAACGTATCAGTATTTTTGCATAATTTATAATGAAATTATAGCAAACGAGACATTTGCTTGGGACGTAGTTCCTTAATATTAATTTAGTAAGCCGGTGCATTAGAGGGAAATGTACCGGCATTTTTCTGTTTTCTGCCAAATTCGAATCCAAAATCAAAAAGTAAAGCCTGCGGTACATTTGCACCACAGGCTTATTACTTATTTAAACAAGTTTTTCAGCTTATTGAAAAAACTTTTTTCTTCTGCACTGATATTATCTTTGCTGATTTCGCCAAAATTACGCAAAGCATCCTTCTGTTTTTCGCTCAGTTTGGTAGGTACAACAACCTTAATGCGTACCAGCTGATCACCGCGCATACCTCCGCGCAGACTGGGAATGCCTTTGCCCTTTAAACGCAGAACTTTTCCCGGCTGCGTTCCTTCGGGTATTTTCATAGTTACCTGACCATCAAGTGTTGGTACCTTAATTTCATCACCCAAAGATGCTTGAACAATATTAATAGGTACTTCGCAGATAACAGTCGTGCCGTCACGTTCAAAGAACTTATGCGGTTTTACATACAGATATACATATAAATCCCCGCTCGGACCGCCTTTTATGCCAGCCTCGCCCTCACCGCCTACACGCAGTCTGGAGCCATCATCTACACCAGCAGGTATTTTTACCTTCAGATGCTTATTTTTCTTCACTGTACCCTTACCACGACATTCTTTACAGGGTTCGCTGATAATCTTGCCCTCACCGCGGCACTTAGAACAGGGCCGTTCACTGACCATCTGCCCAAACATAGTATTTTGGGTAAAACGCACGCTGCCTGTACCATGACATTCAGGACAGGTTTCTACCTTAGAGCCAGGTTCTGCTCCATTGCCGTGACAATGACCGCAAGCTTCATCACGATACAGATTAATTTCTTTTTCTATGCCAAAAGCTGCTTCTTCAAAGGAAATTTCCATATCATAACGCAAATCAGCACCACGCTGTGGGCCTGCATTGCGTGCACCACGACCGCTGCTGCGACCCTGTCCGCCAAAGAACATATCAAAAATATCTTCCATGCCTCCGCCGCCGAAGCCACCAAAGCCACCAAACGGATTACCGCCGGCACCACCGGCATTCTGCGCCTGTTCAAAAGCATCAGGGCCAAGCTGATCATACTGTGCACGTTTCTGTTCGTCTGACAGTACACCATAAGCCTCATTTGCTTCTTTAAATTTATTCATGGCTTCTTCATTGCCTTTATTGCGGTCAGGATGATACTTCAGAGCCAGTTTGCGAAACGCTTTTTTGATTTCGTCCGGGGATGCAGTCTTACTGACACCCAGCACTTCATAATAATCTCTTTTAGCCAAAGCAGGTGCCTCCTAATATCAAAGTTCGGTGAAATATTTCACCATATAAAATCAAGCATATAGTGCCCAAGTGCAGGGCTGATGCCGCAGCAGATGGGCACTATATATATCTGCCTTATTATAAAGACTGCTTAGTCTTTATTTTTTATCTTCGTCAACAACCTCTGCATCAACAACATCGTCATCAGCCTTTTTGCCAGCCTCTGCACCCTGTGCTCCAGCAGCACCCTGCTGTGCTTCTGTCTCTTTGTAAAGTTCAGCACTGAGTTCATACAACGGTTTAGTCAAAGCTTCAGTATCAGCTTTAATTTTCTCCAGATCGTCACCTTTTAAGGTTTCTTTGAGGGTATCAACAGCAGCTTTTACTTTGGCAATAAGTTCATCCTTGCCTTTGCCTTCCATATCTTTCATGGTCTTTTCAGCCTGATAGCACATATTATCAGCCTGATTGCGTACTTCTACGCCCTCTTTGCGTTTTTTATCAGCTTCAGCATTAGCTTCTGCTTCCTTAACCATTCTTTCAACTTCGTCTTTATCCAAGGTACCGGAAGAAGTAATGGTAATCTTCTGCTCTTTGCCAGTGCCAAGATCTTTAGCACTTACATTAACTATACCGTTAGCGTCAATGTCAAAGGATACTTCAATTTTAGGCACTCCACGCGGTGCAGCAGGAATACCGGACAACTCAAACCGACCCAGAGTTTTATTATCAGCAGCCATTTCGCGTTCGCCCTGCAATACATGAATATCTACAGAAGGCTGGTTATCAGCAGCAGTGCTGAATACCTGTTTCTTAGATGTAGGAAT
Source organism: uncultured Phascolarctobacterium sp. (assembly GCA_964595445.1). Classification (GTDB taxonomy): domain Bacteria; phylum Bacillota; class Negativicutes; order Acidaminococcales; family Acidaminococcaceae; genus Phascolarctobacterium_A. The sequence goes on along the minus strand of CAZQQK010000042.1, from coordinate 10,715 downwards.
AGTGGTGTTACGCTCAATAATTTTAGTAAATACACCGCCAAGAGTTTCAATACCCAAAGACAGCGGAGTTACGTCCAGCAACAGCACATTGCCAGTTCCTTCTTCACCGGAAAGTACACCAGCCTGAATAGCTGCACCTACAGCTACACATTCATCAGGGTTAACTCCTTTGTAAGGCTCTTTGCCCATAAAGTTTTTAATAGCAGCCTGAACAGCAGGGATACGAGAAGAACCGCCGACCAAAATTACTTTGCTGATTTCATTTGCAGAAAGACCAGCATCACTCATAGCCTGACGAACAGGAATCATTGTACGTTCTACAAGATCAGCAGTCATAGCTTCGAATTTAGCACGAGTCAAATCCATATCCAAATGTTTCGGGCCGTCAGCACCTGCGGTAATGAAAGGCAGGTTGATGTTAGTGCTCATAACACCGGAGAGTTCAATTTTAGCTTTTTCAGCAGCCTCACGCAGACGCTGCATAGCCATACGGTCAGCAGAAAGGTCAATGCCCTCAGCTTTCTTAAATTCATCTACCATCCAGTCCATAATCTTCTTATCGAAGTCATCACCGCCCAGATGTGTATCACCATTAGTAGCTTTTACTTCAAATACACCGTCGCCAACATCCAGAATGGATACGTCGAAAGTACCGCCGCCAAGGTCATAAACCATAATGGTGTGGTCATCAGTTTTATCAATGCCATATGCCAAAGAAGCAGCAGTAGGTTCATTTACAATACGCAGTACATCCAAGCCGGCAATTTTGCCTGCATCTTTGGTTGCCTGACGCTGACTGTCATTGAAATATGCAGGAACAGTGATAACTGCCTGAGTTACAGTTTCACCCAGATAGCTTTCTGCATCTGCTTTCAGTTTTTGCAGAATCATTGCAGAAATTTCTTCCGGAGAATATTTTTTATCATCAATAGACACTCTGTAAGCAGCCTCGCCCATATGACGTTTAATAGAGCTGATAGTTCTGTCAGGATTGGAAACAGCCTGACGTTTAGCCAGCTGACCAACCAGACGCTCACCATTTTTAGCAAAACCAACAACAGACGGAGTCAAGCGGCTGCCCTCCTGATTAGTGATAACTGTCGGTTCGCCGCCCTCCATAACGGCAACAACAGAGTTAGTAGTACCCAAGTCAATACCTATTACTTTAGCCATTTTTATTCCTCCTAAACTTTTAACAAAAGCAATTCATTAATTTATAACAAGAGTTAAAAACACAATTTTTATCAATCGTTATTAATAACTCTTACCTTACTGTGACGAATAACTTTATCACCCAATTTATAACCCTTTTCAAAAACCATATCAATGGTTTCATCTTCCAGCTCCGGATTCTGCCCACGCATTACCGCTTCATGAAGATTGGGATCAAACTTAACATCCTGTGCTGCAATCTCAGTTACATTCAGCTCTTTAAAAGTATCTTCAAACTGGCGGCGAATTTTCTGCATTCCAGTAACAATCGCTTCTGCATTGTCACCTTTTTCAGCACTTGCTTCCGCACGTTCAAAGTTATCAAGAACTTTTAAAAACTTACCCACTACATTTGCTGTCACAAAGGTGGAAAGCTGTTCCTTTTCGATCATAGTACGGCGGCGAAAGTTTTCAAAATCAGCCTGTAATCTCAGCAGACGATTCTGTAATTCTTCGATTTTGACATCTTTCGGATCTGCTTCCTTTTCCTGTACTTCTTCAGCAGGCGTTTCCTGCTCCGCTGCTTCACTCTGCTGGGCAGTTTCTGCCTGCGCAGCTGTTTCTGCAGTTTCTGCAGCTTCTGCCTCTGCCTGCTTAGCTTTTACTTCATTATCCTGCAAGGCTCTTCCTCCTTAGTCAACTTTATTATCCGGCGCATTTTCAAACATTGTTTTCAAGTACTTGTGCAGATAATCCATTACTGAAATTACCTTGCCGTATTCCATACGCGTCGGCCCTAAAACTGCCATTGTGCCAACTATCTGCCCGTTCAAACGGTAGGTTGCCTGCACCATGCTGCAGTCCTGAATACCTGTAAATTTGTTTTCACTGCCTATTGTAACTCGCAAACCGCTTTCTTCGCCTGCTTTGAGCAAATCCCGAACCACTTGTTCTTCCTCTAAGATTCCCAAAAGATTCTTTACTCTCTCCACATCGCGAAATTCCGGCTGATTCAAAAGCTGCTTTGTTCCGCCAAGAAAAACTTTCTGCTGACGGTATCTGCGGCGCATTTTGTTTATAGACTGCAAGAGCGAGGTAAACAGCAGTTTATCTTCTGCAATATCAGTATGCACTGCCTGCAGCAGGTCACTGCTGATATTCGCCAGCGGTCTGCCCTCCAGCAGTCTGCTGACACGTCCTGCCAGATAATCAAGTTCCTCAGAACGCATCCCCAAAGGAATCTCTATCACACAGTTATCTACATTTCCGTCATCTGTAACTATACAAAGGATGGCGTGCCGCTCATCCAGAGGTAAAAATTTCATATAACGGAAGCTTGCACCTATATCACGATTGGCAAGCACCATAGAAACATTCTTCGTCATGCGGGAAAGAATCTTCGCCGTTGAATGAAAAATTTCATCAATGCTCCTGCGCCGCTCGTGAAACCAGCTGTTAATCATTGCCCTGTCATTATCCGTTAGGGCATCAGGCTCTATGAGTGAATCAACATAAAGGCGGTAAGCCTGTGCTGACGGCACTCTGCCTGCTGATGTATGCGGCTGCTCCAAATAACCCAAAAGCTCCAGGTCACTCATCTCATTGCGAATTGTCGCAGGACTGAGACCTAAATCATATTTACGGGCTATTGTGCGTGAACCTACAGGTTCAGCAGTTGAAATATAATCCTCAATTATGAGCTGGAGAATTTTTTTCTTTCTGTCATTTAACATATTCCCACCTCATTTTGATTGTTAGCACTCTCTTGATTGGAGTGCTAACATCTTGATATTAGAATAGCACTCCCCCTATTTATTGTCAATAACTTTTTTGTTTATTTTTAACTTATCACAAAAACTTCAAAAATTTGATTGCCTACTGCCATGCCTTTTTCTGTAAGCCGCAAATGCTGTGACTGTTCATCAAAAATAAGCAGTCCTTGCTGTAAAAACGGTTGTAAATCAGCTGCAAAACGCTGCATAACATCCACGCCAAAACGCAGCTGTGCCTCCCTTAGATTTGCTCCCTCGCTGCGGCGCAGACCCATAAACATAAACTCCTCCAACTGCATAGCAGCAGTAAGCCTTTCTACCTCATAAAGCGTGCTTGCCCGCCAATTTGCAGGAGTAAGCCTTTGTATCTGGCTGATATAATCATCAACAGCTGCCGCAGCAGTACGTCTGCTTACGCCATCAAAGCCACAGGCAGCAGCTCCAAAAGCAATATATGGATAATACTGCCAATAAACGCTGTTATGCCTTGAAAACTGTCCATTCTTAGCATAATTGGAAATTTCATAACGGTTAAATCCTTGCTCCTGCAAAAACTGCTGCACCAGTTCATACATATCAGCAGCCTCATCTTCACTTGGAAGCTGCAATTTGCCTGCTGCAACAAGTTTCGCCAACGGTGTACCCTCCTCAACTATTAATCCATAGACAGATATATGTTCTATCTGCGTTGCAGCAAGCTGCTCTAAAGTACTTTGCAGACTTGCAGTACTCTGCCCTGGCAGAGCGTAAATTAAATCAGCACTAATACGTGCAAACCCTGCCTCACGTGCCGCAGCAATCGCTGCCAACGCCTGCTCCGCTGTATGAATACGCCCAATAGTACGCAGCTCCCCGTCTTTCAGCGACTGCACGCCAAAACTGATGCGGTCAAAGCCCAATGAACGCAGCTGCTTTAGCTTATTTAAATCCGCAGTCCCCGGATTAACCTCAATAGTTGCCTCAACAGGCGCAGTCCAAAAGCCATATTCCTTTAAAGCCTGCACCATCCTTGCTATTGCTGCTGTCGGCAAAAGGCTCGGTGTTCCTCCGCCAAAATAAATACTCGCAGAAGCAGCAGTATTATCAGCCTCCTCCGCACGTGCAGCTATTTCCGCAGCTACAGCTTCAACATACAACTCCTGCTGCTTTGCAGTGCAGCCAGCATAAGACGCAAAATCACAGTACAAACATTTTTGCAGGCAAAAGGGGATATGCACATAAATTCCCTGATAACACTGCCATTTTTCGCACTTGGCAGTCTTTACTTTATTGTTAAGCATAACTACTCCTCGTTTACTTTAATAATAAATTTATCATAACATCTTCATTAAAACTGCGTCAATTAAAAACAAACAGCAAAAAGCCACACGCTGCTGCGTGTGGCGAAATATCCTGCTGGTAAAAATCAGGCACTGCACTTTCCTGCCAATTTGCTTACCTCATTTTCTGAAAGCAACGTTAAATCTGCAACTTCTTCAATACTCATACCATGCTGCAATAAGCGCAAAGCCAAACGTTCTTTTTCTTCTTTAGCCCATTTTTTACGCCATTTTTCCATAAACTCAGTCATCAGATCACTCATAAATTCGTTACCCTCCTTTGTTCTTTTAAAGTAACTTACTCTTTCTGCCAATTCCTTATAATATTTTCTTCTATAATTATACTCTTCGCTTTGCTAAAGTCAAGATAATTTTCTGATATTTGTGATAAATTTATATAATAAAAAACGCCCCGAATACATAGATTTCTCTACATATCCGAGACGTTTTGGAGAGGACTATTTCAGCCTTTTAGATTTTTGATACTTATTTAGCAATTTTAGAACCATAGTGATCACGGTAATCATTCTTTGCCTTATCAGTACCATTTACACGTACACGCTCAATCTTGCGTTTATCATTATCTGCACCGCTGATACGGTCTACACGAATGCGACCCATTTCAGGAGCAAATTCATTGACAATACGGGAATCAAGCTGTGCACCGTTCTGCATTGCACGATAGAGCATTGCTGCAAACTCATAACGGCTCATCATGCGGTCGCCGTCAAACTCACCATTGGGGAAGCCCTCAACGATACCAGCAGCTGCCAGCTTGCCAACATACTCATAAGCCCAGTGATTTTCAGCAACATCCGGGAAGATTTTCATCTTATCTTCATCAATAGAGCCTAAACCGCCTTTAGCCAGCATTGCCTTCAGCTCGTTAATCTCTGCACGCAGATCCACAATCTCACGAGCCATTGCAGTACGGCTGTTGCTTACGTGGTTAGTTCTGTCCAAAGCAAAGGAGATACCAGCATTAACCATATTCTCACCATTGCCCATAGTACCGCCCACACTGAACATTACCTTTTCATCAGGACGATAGTAAGCACCGATTGCTGCTGCATTCTCACCGCCATAGTTACCTACACCTGCGGCAAAGGTCAATTTATCATCAGGATCAAAATCCATCGGATGCAATGCTGCCAAAGCTGCCGCACCTGCACCAACCTTATTCAATCTGCTGCCAAGCTTGCTGATGTTTTGAGTATTGTTCATTACTTGCTGATTGGTTTCATCAATACGGCTGTTAGTTGCATGGAGCTGACTGCCGTTTACAGCATCCTTAGAAGTTGCACTAACTTCACCGTCTGCCACGTTAGTAATCTTGCTTCCAGCTACATCAAGACCGCCGCTGATTGTTGTACCATTTTCTGTTACCATAATAGACTTAGTACTATAGTCAGTCTTATTAATTACTGACATACCCATACCACTTTCAGTGATTGTAAATTGCTTGTTATCATTAGAAATAGCAAGGTTATCATTATTCAACGTAATTTTTGAATCACCGTTGCTGATACTTTCAATCTTTTTGAGATTAGAATCCAAGCCAACTGTGTAATTATTTTCTGTTGTGTCTTTAGTTACTGTAATATTACTTCCTGCTGTTACAGTAGTATGCTTGCCAGCCTCTTCTGCAACTTCACTCAACTGCTTATTTAGCTTACCAATAGCGGTAGTAGTGCTGTCGCCATCTACAATGTCGCCTTTTTCAACATTATTGTACTGCAAATCACCAACTTTGTCATCCAATTTGTTAATAGAACCGACAATAGTATCTCCTTTAATACCATCATGCACATCTTCAAGCTTACCTACTTCGCTTGCTTTAGCAACATCAGTAATGGTTATTTGCTCACCAGTCGACTTACCATTTTTATCAACTACATCCATTTTAACTTTATTATCTTCATCTACTTTATATTCTTTACTGGAATCAATATGCGTATCTTTATCATTAGCTGTTACATAGCCTTCTACATAAGATTTCAACTGACTGCCGTTTACAGCATCTGTAGATGTGTCACTGATTTCACCATCAGCCACATTAGTAATCTTTTGACCATTAGCGTTCAAACCATTGCCAGTGATATATGTTCTGCCGCCAATAGACAAGCTACTGCTAGTAAGAGCAAGACCGTTAGCACCACCAATTGTCAGGCTGCTGCTGCCTAAAACACTACCGCTAGCACCGCCAACAGTCAAGCCATCCTCATTCAAAACAGTACCTTTGCTGCCCAAAGTTACGCTGGTAATATTAATATCTTCATTCAAGCTAACTTTGTAATCGGTTTGACCATCTTTTGTTTCTGGAGTTATTTTAATATTGCCCTTTTCATCCTCAGATACAGTAGTATGTTTTGCAGCTTCTGCTGCCACTCCCCTGAGTTGACTTACGTTCACAGCATCGCTGTCTGCTACACCGTCAGCTACATTTGTAATACTCTTGCTACCTGCGTTCAATCCAGCACTGCTTACATATTTAGTATTACCAATAGTCAAACCATCGTTTTTTAAACTTACAACAACATCATCTTTATCCTTGATAGTCAGACCATCGTTACTAATTGAAGTATTACCTGCGGTCACACTGGTTACATTAATATTATCACTCAGCTTAACTTTGTAATCCATATGTCCATCAGTCTCATCTTCTTCATGTGTCACTTCAATATTGCTTCCAGCAGATACACTTGTTTTGGATTCTTTAATTGCTTTATCCAATTGGCTGCCGTTTACTGCATCTGTAGATGTGTCACTGATTTCACCTGCTGCAACACCAGTAATCTTATTACCTTTTGTTACAGTTACACCATTAATCTCAACGCTGCCGGTTTCTTTTGACAAGCTTATCTTAACAGCATTGTCACCTGTTCCGTTGCTGATGCTATTGATTCCTGTAAGAGCAGAATTCAACTTAAATTTAACATTAGTAGACGGGTTACCATTTTCATCAAGATTAGTTATAACAACATTCTCATCAGCACTAGTAAAATCTACAGCATCACCAGGTGCTACTTTTTTACTATTAGAACCACTGGTAGTCAGATTCCAACCTTTCTCAGCTGTTTGTTTAACTTCATGCAATTGGCTGCCGTTTACTGCATCTGTAGATGTGTCAGTTATGTCGCCTGCTGTCAATCCGCTAATCTTTCCACTATCGCCAGCGTTAATTTTCAGCACATCATATTTCACATCTCCATTTTTGTCTTTAACGTAGAAAGAAATAGTATTTTTCAATGCAATTTCATTATTTGTTCCATTAATACTAATGTTTTTGCCTGCTGTGTAGGTTGTATCGCTAGTATTTCCTGATACATATTCTTTCAGCTGCCCATAATTTACTGCATCAGTATCTGCTTCACCGTCAGCTACATTGGTAATCTTTTGACCATTAGCATTTAAACCATTGCCGGTGATATATGTTTTGCCGCCAACAGTCAAGCTGCCACTTGTCAAACCTGCAATAATAATATCTTTACCATCAGAATCTTTGCCATTGATAGTCACTCCACTAGAATTCATTACAGTGTTTCCTGCTGTTACTGTATCTACATCCAGATTTCTACTCAAAGCAACCTTAAGTTTAGCTCCCGTTTCATTATCCTGAGTTACATCACTTACAGTAATATTACTATCACCAGTAAAATCTACAGTTGCATCTGGTGCTATATTTCTAGCAGTAGAAGTAGTATTGCCATTTGTTGTAGTCAGATTCCAACCTTTCTCAGCTGTTTGTTTAACTTCATGCAATTGGCTGCCGTTTACTGCATCTGTAGATGTGTCAGTTATGTCACCTGCTGTCAATCCGCTAATCTTTCCACTATCGCCAGCGTTAATTGTTAATGTTCCACCCACATTATTTACTTTTGTGGATAAGGATATATTGTTTTTCAGATTGATTTTATTATCATTTGTTATATCAATAGTAATATTTTCACCAGCATTGTAGGTTGTATCCGTAGCACTTATTGTAACAGTTTTGCTGCTTTCATCAACAGTTACACTTGCTGCACCACCACCAACAATTTTTACAGTATTTTCATGCTTAATAGTAGCTGTATTAGTACCATCACTAACCTTGAAAAGTCCTTCTTTCAAGCTATTAATATAAGTTGTATTACTTGAAATATTAGTAGTATT
>CAZQQK010000042.1:0-2220 GCA_964595445.1 uncultured Phascolarctobacterium sp. | reverse complement strand
GTCCTTCTTTCAAGCTATTAATATAAGTTGTATTACTTGAAATATTAGTAGTATTTTCCGCTACCTTTTTAGCACTTGCTACATCTTCAATAACAACATCATAAGTCTCAGAACCATTTCTGTCTTTTACTTTCAGCGTAAGAGCACCGTTACTATCAGCTTTATACTTTCCATCACTTCCATCAGTTGGATTTGCAACTAATGCATAATCTATTGTACTTAAACCAGAGGTAATACCAGAAAGGTCTACGCTAAAGTTTTTATTTAAATCACTATTGGTAAAGTCTATTCTTTTAGTTTCAGAATTATATGTACCACTAGTTACATAATTGTTTGTATCCGTAGCACTTATTGAACCATCATCACTAATAGTTATATTACTGCCAGCAGTGTAGTTAGAACCCCCAACTTCATAATTCACACCATTAATAGTAATGCCTTTTATTTTAGTTGCATCAGCAGCTGCTGCTGATGTGCCAACTACCTTAGAACCAGTATTAAAGGTCTTATTATTAGTCCCATCACCAACAGTAATAAACGTATCTGTTGGATTTCCATCAATCTTACCGCCGCCACCGCTGGTAATAGTAATTGCACCACCAACAGAAGATTCTTCTCCATCACCATTACGGAACAGCTTAAAAGTAGCACTGTTGGTATCACTAGTCATTCTAATACCATTAATGTCATTACGTTGCAACGCATCATCATTTGCTTTCATAGTAGCTATATCTTGGTTATATTTTTCAACAGTATAGCTTGCCATTGTCTGCGTAGGATCAGTAACAGAAGCAGCCCAATAACTATAAAGGTTTCCATCTTCACCTTTTACAGTCATAAGTATTTCATTTTCTGCTCCATATACAGTACCCTTATATACAGAATTTCCATCACCGCTGGTAAATACACCTACTTTACCACCAATTACATATATATTACTGTAATCAACAGCTTCTCCCTTATATTCATACCTCTTTGTTGTATTATTCCACTTAAATCCTTCTTCTTCAGTTGTTTTAAATCCGCGCGGTTTATCACCAAGAAGAGTCCAACTTTCACCTTCGTCTAATTTACCATTATGATTACTATCGATATAGCTATAACCTACATACATATCTGCATAACCATTTATACAGTTATATGCTCCATCCGTATAGCTACCAATTTCCCAAGATGGATCATAAATAATAAAATTCTGAGATGGTCTTACATTTAAATCACTACTATTAACAACACCGCTATAAGTACTAGCATGAACTTGCTGCAAAGATTCACCTAGATTAGTTTTTACATCACTTTTAAATGCAATAGAATTTACAGACTCTAAAATACCCTCTTTACTAGCACCAGCTACACTATTATCATAAGTAACATCTATGCGAAGTTCCTGTCTAGATAAATCAGTATACTTTCCACCATCAGGATAAGAGGTTATCGTATAACCTTTACGCACATAAAAATCTTTATAAACAGCTTTATAATCTCCGCTACCGTCTGTTACTTCTACATAATTATCATTCTCATCTTTTCTATAATTTCCTGTTTCTCCAGCTGTAACTTTTTCATATTTTACTAAAACTGTTTGTATATCATATAGTGAAGAAGAACTAGGAGCATTTGTAGGTCTATTACCCTCATAGTTTACTACAAATGCAACATATTGATTTCCAGTTGTAGAGCCACCTTTAACCGCTCCTGGTGCTGCATCTGCATCTGCCGCTTCCACCACATTCATCAACGGTGCACAGCACATAACTCCAGTAGCAATTAACATAGCTAACAGTTTTCTTGTGGAACAGGATTTACCCCCCCTATTTTTTGCTAGCTCAGATACAACAACATAGCAATTTCGAGCCTCATTCCAAATAACCTTAAAGACCTTATTCACAAAAATCCCTCCCGTTAATCAAGATAACGCACAACGCATCAATCCCAACTAAAAAGAAAACATTACAGATAGTAAAGCAAAGGATCTAATACCTCATGTGCAATTACATTATACATCCGTTTTTTTCTAAATGCAATAAACTATCAGTGCAAATATTACTTTTTTTATTTCAAAATTCCACATCAATTGTAACTAAATCTATTGTCAGTGGATTTATTATACCCAACAGTAACATTTTATATAAAAATAATCGTTGTCCCCCCCCCGATTTTCTCATTCATGTTTACAAACCGCCAGCAATTCTCCTACATTTTTAAAACAATAATCATAAC
>CAZQQK010000041.1:0-14319 GCA_964595445.1 uncultured Phascolarctobacterium sp. | reverse complement strand
ATATAATACTATTGAGTTAAACACTTATTATTTTACATATGCGTAAAATGTTTTTTTACAAGTTCAATGTATAGATTTGTCTAAAATCACATAAAAAAAGAGCTGCTCTTAATAAACAATTAAAGAGCAACTCTTTGTTGTTATATTTTTATTTTCCCAGCCAGGAGCGACCAGTATGTTTTACACTTGTATCTTTATTAACTTCTACCTGTGCAGGTGCATAAAGCAACATATTGTCATTAATAGCAGAAACAGATGCGTTAATTATATAACTCACACCATTTAAATAATCAAAAATACGATTCTTTAATGCAGCATCCACTTCATCAAAACATACCATAACTGCACTGCCGTCCATAAGAGAATCAGCATATTCACGCACATCTGCAAAAGATTTAGGAGTACGTACCATAATGTTCAAATGTCCAGACTTCAAAAGACGCGGACCGGTATATTCTTCTTGTCGCTCATCCGTCTCATCTGAAATAAAAAACTTCTTTGCTGTATTTTTAAAATCCATAGGTTCTGCCTCCAAACCAATAAAATATTCATGCGTGTAATTCGCTAGTCAAAAGCAAAATTCCTGTCTAGTTATATGTTATTGTAACAAATTTTAAATAGAATGTCAAAACTTACGCTTGTACATTTTTCATACGGCCACGCATTTTTCCACGTTCTAAACGATCAAGAATTTTTTTGCGCATACGAATACTCTTAGGTGTAACTTCTACCAACTCGTCCTCATTGATATGTTCCAAAGCCTGCTCTAAAGAAAAAGTCTGCGGTGGAATCAAACGAATTGCGTCATCACTGCCAGAGGCACGCATATTGCTGACATGTTTTTTCTTGCAGGGATTAACATCCATATCATCTTCACGACTGTTCTCACCTACAAGCTGTCCCTCATAAATCTTCTCTGCCGGAACAACAAACATTGTACCACGTTCTTGAGCATTACCAATACCATAAGAAGTTGTTTCGCCTGTTTCAAAAGCAACTAAACTTCCACGAGTACGACCAGGAATTTCTCCTTTATATTCTTCATAACCTGCAAAAACATGATTCATAATGCCATTGCCTTTTGTATCAGTCAAGAACTGATTACGGAATCCAATAAGTCCACGAGCTGGAATTTTGAACTCCATACGCAGATATCCTGCCATTTCTGTCATATTCTGAAGTTCTGCTTTACGCAGGCCCAAACCTTCCATAACTGCACCCATATAATCCTGAGGTACATCTATGGTCAATGCTTCCATTGGCTCCATTAACTTGCCGTCAGCATCACGGTGCATAATTACCTTAGGCTTGCCAACCTGCAGTTCAAACCCCTCACGACGCATAGTTTCAATAAGAATAGATAAGTGCAATTCACCACGACCAGAAACCTTATAGGCATCGGGAGTTTCAGTTTCCTCAACACGCATGGAAACATTAGTTTTTATTTCTTTAAGCAATCTGTCACGCAAATGGCGGCTGGTAACAAATTCACCTTCACGACCAGCAAAAGGACTATTGTTAACATAGAAAATCATAGAGAGCGTAGGCTCATCAATTTTAATGCCTTTTAACGCTTCAGGCTGCATATTATCAGCAATAGTATCTCCAATATTTGCATCCTGCAAGCCAATAAGTGCTACAATATCACCAGCACCAACCTCAGGTATTTCAACACGCTTTAACCCCTGATAAGTATACAATCTGCCTATTTTTCCATTACGATTGCCATTTTCATCCATGAGAACAATATTTTCGCCATTATGAATAGTGCCACGAACAACACGACCTACAACAATACGCCCTACATAATCATCATAATCCAAAGTATTTACAAGCATCTGTAATGGTGCATTCACATCAACATCTGGAGCAGGGATATTTTCCAAAATTACTTTGAATAAAGGTTCAAGAGTATTACTTTCTTCGTCCATAGATAATTTGGCAATGCCATTACGTGCAGAAGCCAAAACTACAGGAAATTCTAATTGTTCTTCATCTGCATCAAGTTCAATAAATAAATCTAAAACCTCATCTATAACTTCATCAACACGCTGGTCAGGACGATCTATCTTATTTATAACAACAATAGGTTTTAAATGCTGCTCCAAAGCTTTGCGTAAAACATATTTAGTTTGAGGCATTGGACCTTCATAAGCATCTACTAGCAGCAGTACACCATCAACCATGGTCAATACACGCTCTACTTCACCGCCAAAATCAGCATGTCCTGGAGTATCCAAAATATTAATTTTTACCCCTTGATGCATAACAGCAGTATTTTTGGACAAAATAGTGATACCACGTTCACGTTCCAAAGCATTAGAGTCCATTACACGTTCTTCCACATGCTCATTAGCACGGAAAATTCCGCTCTGTTTTAACATAGCATCTACAAGTGTAGTCTTACCATGGTCAACGTGAGCAATAATTGCTATATTACGAATATCATTTCTAATCATTATTTTTACTCTCTCCTTCGTTAAAAGACAAGAAAAAGGATGCTTGTCAAGTGCATCCTTTTTAAGGTATTACTAGTTTATTATATGCTTTTTCATTTTAGCTGTCAATAAATTTTGTTTTATCTATTACAAAACAAATTTTTATCTTTCAATATGACACTTCATTTATCAACCGTATTTTAGCTAAATCTTATTTTTTTCATATATCTCTGAAAAGTTCATCCATATATTTTTGCAGTTTTTCCATCTTCTTCCGTATAAAGGCTGCTTTTCCAGCATCACGTGAAACTATTTGCTCAATTTTTGCACGCTGCAATAAATATCCACGTTCAAGATTGCGCAAATAAGCACGCAACTCAACAGCCGCAGGTTCTACACGTACAATTTCAGATTCATGGATTTGCCAAGATGTACCATAAATTTCAGCACAATCTCCAAAATGAGGAATATAGGCAGCAGTCCCCAATCTTCTTCGTAAAATATCTGCCAATTCCATAGATGCATCAAGCTCACCATGTGTTACAAAAAAAGCTTTAGGCTGATATTTCAATTTACTATACCAATTCAACAGCTGCTCTTTATCAGCATGAGCAGAAAAACCTTTCATATTATAAATTTTGGCATTTACACGAATATCTTCTCCCATTATTTTTACACGTTTACTGCCTTCGATAATACTACGACCAATAGTACCTTCCGCCTGATAACCAGCAAAAACTACACTGCTGTCTGCTCGCCATAAATTATGCTTCAAATGATGCAGAATACGTCCTGCATCTGCCATCCCGCTTGCAGAAATAATAATCTTACTGCCTAAAATATCATTAATAGCCATAGACTCCTGTACCGTAGCTGTAAAATGCAAATTATTCATAGCTACAAGTCTACCGCCCTGCATAACACACAACGCTCTCGCTTCTTCATCATACTCATCCGGATTAGAAAGAGTAATCTGTGTAGCCTTATTTGCCATAGGACTATCTACATAAATCGGGAGCTCTGGAATTTTTCCCTCGGCCTGTAATTTTTGAAAATAATACAACAAAACTTGAGTACGACCTACAGCAAATGCAGGAATAATAATATTGCCTCCTCGTTCAGCTGTATCGTTAATAATTTTTGCCAACTCACCTTCTTTATCATATTTCTCATGAATACGATTTCCATAAGTCGATTCAGTAATGATAAAGTCAGCATTATTAAGAATTGTTGGATCCTCTATAATTGGTTGAGCAGGCTGACCAATATCACCAGTAAATACCAGCTTTGTTTTTTCCGTTCCCTCTACTACCGTTATTTCCACAAACGCAGAACCTAAAATATGCCCTGCTACTCTAAAATTTACATTGACCCCAGGAAGAACACTAAATTTTTCATCAAAATCATGAACTTCAAAATGACTCATAGTTTTGTAAGCATCATCAACAGTAAAAAGTGGCAGCACCAGCTTTTTTCCGGCACGCATTCCTTTACGGTTAGCATATTCAGCATCACTTTCTTGAATATGAGCACTATCTGGAAGTAATATAGAACAAAGTTCTTTAGTAGACTTTGTACAATGGATTTTTCCCAAAAAACCCAGCTTTACTAATTTTGGCAAAAGTCCGCTGTGATCTATATGAGCATGTGTAAGTATTACAGCCTCAACTTCATGGGGATTAAATAAGAAATTCTTTTCATTAAATGCTTTTATCAGCTTCGTTCCCTGAAACATACCACAGTCAATTAAAATCTTTCTTTTCTGTATTTCCAACAAATAACAAGAACCAGTTACTGTACGTGTTGCCCCCAAAAAGGTAATTTTCATTAGAAAAACCTCCATTTCTGTATCATACAAAAAAAATCTTTGACTGAAATTTATTCGTAAGTAGTTTATTATTAATATTTAATTCTATATACAAATAAATTTTCCCTGCTGTAATTTAAAAGCATTAGTGAAATATACTTGAATTTTAAAACGTCAAATCATTTCTTTTTCAAAGAAACTAATTAGCGCTTCACTTACTGAAGTCACTAAAAACATAAAAACCTCGGTACATTTATACCGAGGCTTTTACATTAAACCAAGTTGTCAAGTAAATGTAAAATTGTTCAGAAATTATTTCTTCTCAATAAGTTTAAGCGGAGCAGATACTTTAGCTTCAACTTTTTCACCTTTAGCAGCTTTAACAGCTACTTCCAAGCCTTGTTGACCCATAATTTCAGGCTGCTGAGCAATAGTTGCACTCATAGCGCCGCTTTCAACAGCTTTTACACCATCAGCAGTTCCATCAAAGCCAACAATAAAAATCTTTTTATTAGCACTTTTTGCAGCTTCAATTGCACCTAAAGCCATCTCATCATTTTGTGCAAAAATAGCTTTTATGTCCGGATTAGCCTGCAACATATTTTCCGCAACATTCAAACCTTTACTGCGATCAAAATCAGCAGATTGTTTAGCAATAACAGTCAGTTTGCTATCAGCAATTTTATGGAATCCCTCACCACGCTCACGGGTAGCACTGGCACCAGGTATGCCTTCCAATTCTGCAACTTTAACTTTTTCACCTAAATTTTTTATAATATATTCAGCTGCCATTTCGCCGCCTTTTACATTATCAGAAGCAACTAAAGATGCAATATTTCCTTGGTCAGCACTGCGATCCAAACAAACAACCGGAATGTTAGCCTTATTAGCTGCTTTTACAGAAGTAGAAATTGCAGCTGAATCAACAGGATTAACCAACAATACACTTATATTTTGCTGCAATAAATCTGCAACATCGTTGGCTTGTTTTGCTGGATCATTTTGAGCATCAACAACCTTGACATTAACGCCAAGTTCCTTAGCTTTAGCTTCTACACCTTTAGCTAAAGAGACAAAAAACGGATTATTTTGAGTTGACACTGAAAAACCTACGGTAATTTTTTTATCAGCTGTCTTTGCATCATCTTTTTTATCACTGCCACCACAGCCAACAATCATCATAGCCATAGCTACAATACAGGTTAATAATAACATGAGCTTTTTCATTTGTAGTATTTCCTCCTAATAATTTAATTTTTTTTGCGATCCATCAACACCGCAAGCAATATTACAATACCTTTGACAACTTGTTGATAGAAACTGGAAACATTAAGTATATTAAGACCGTTATTAAGAGTACCTATAATCAGTGCGCCAATGATAGTTCCAATAATACGACCTTTACCGCCGGAAAGACTGGTTCCACCTAAAACTACAGCAGCAATAGCATCAAGTTCATAGCCTGTACCTGCTGTAGGCTGAGCGCTATTTAAGCGACTGGTAAGAATAGCACCTGCCATACCACAAAGAAAACCTGTAACTGTATAAGCAAAAATCTTAATTCTGTTAATTTTTATACCTGCAATAAAAGAAACCTTTTCATTACCGCCTACTGCATATGTTTTGCGTCCCAATGGTGTTTTATGCAGAACAAAATACAAAACGCCAAACATTATAAGCATCATTACTGCAGGAACTGGCAAACCTAAAAAGTAACCTTGTCCAAAATTTAAAAAAGTTTCATTTTCTGTTAAACCGCTAATAGGATTACCATTAGTATAAACAAGTGTAAGTCCACGAAAAATCGTCATTGTCGCCAAGGTAGCAATAAAAGGTGCAACCTTACCATAGGTAATAACTATGCCATTAATACTTCCCAAAGCAGCACCAATCAAGCAAGCAAGTACAATACCAAATACTGGATCCATACCGCCTTTAATGAAACTTCCCATAAATACACTGGAAAGTGCAAGAATACTGCCAACTGATAAATCTATACCACCAGTTAAAATAACAAAAGTCATACCAAATGAAATTAATGCATTAATAGATACCTGACGCAGCAGATTTTTAAGATTACTAGGCTCTATAAAGCTGGTATTAAGACAGGAAATTACCACAAACAACGCTATCAGACCAATAACTGATCCCGATTTTTTTAATATTGCTTTTATATCCATATGTGCCTACTGTCCTCCTGTAGCAAGTGTCATAATTTTTTCCTGATCAGCTTCATCATGAAGCAATTCACCGGCAATACGCCCCTCATGAATAACGACAATTCTATCACTCATTCCTAACACCTCAGGAAGTTCAGATGAAACCATAATAATTGAAACTCCACTTGCAGTCAGCTCATTCATTAGTTCGTAAATATCACGTTTAGCACCAACATCTATTCCGCGTGTAGGCTCGTCCATAATTATAACATCTGGTTGCATTCCTACCCACTTGGCAATAACAACCTTTTGCTGATTACCACCAGACAAAGCACCTGCTTCCAAATCTAATGTGTGAGCCTTTACTCCTAGTTTTTCTGCAAATTCATGAGCAAAATCGCTCAATTTTCCATAATTAATAACACTATTTTTAGAAAAACTATCTACGCTGGGCAAAGCAATATTCCGCAAAATAGAAAAATCTAATATCAACCCTTCTGTTTTTCGATTTTCTGTAACAAAGGCAAAACCTGCCTTAATTGCATCTTCTGGCTTTCTAATCTTTAAAGGCTCACCCTTAAAAATAACCTCTCCAGCCATACAAGAATCAACGCCAAAAACCGCTCGCATAATTTCTGTACGACCGCTTCCCATAAGACCAGCAAAACCTAAAATCTCACCTTTACGTAAATTAAAACTTATGTCATGGAACAAGCCAGGTTGTTCGAAATTTTTTATTTCTAATACCACTTCTCCGGGTTTATTAAATCTCTCCGGATAAAATTCAGTTATCGAACGACCTACCATATCGCGTACAATCTGCCCTAAATCATATTCTTTCACAGATTTAGTAGCTACAGATACTCCATCACGCATAACAGTAATTGTATCACAGTTATTAAACACTTCTTCCATTCGGTGAGAAATATATACCATTGCTACACCGCGTTTTTTCAGTGAACGCATTACTTCAAAAAGTTTTTCAGTTTCTCTTTCCGTAAGTGCTGCCGTTGGTTCATCCATAATTACAACCTTAGCATCAATCAATAGATTACGTACAATCTCTGTCATCTGCTGCTGTCCGACCGAACATTCGCCGGCTTCCTTATCTAACGGCAGTTCAATAGCAATTTCGCGGCATTTATCCTCCGCAAGTTTACGCATAGCTTTAAAATCCAACATACCCATACTGTTGGTAATGCTATGCATTAAAAACAGATTTTCTAAAATACTCAGATTCGGCCAAATATTCAGCTCCTGATGAATAAAGGCAATACCATGTGCTTCTGCATCTAAAGAATTCTTAAAGTTAATCTTTTCGCCATCAACAAAAATTTCTCCTTTATCTTGTTTATGAATTCCTGTAAGAATATTCATAAGCGTAGATTTGCCAGCACCATTTTCGCCCATAAGTGCATGAACCTCACCGCTTTTCAGCTTGAGATTTACACCCTTAAGTACTTCATTAGAGCCAAAGGCTTTATGGATATTTCTTAATTCTATCTCCATATATACCCTACCTTTTGCTATTTTTTTCAAAAGAATACATTACTATGCAGAATAACATTGGCAAAAGGTGTAATTTCCCCAGTTCTGATAATACATTTAGCTTTTCTGGTTTTTATCTTAAATGCCTCATGATTTTCATCTGCAATCCACAGTTCAGCAGGAAACAGCTCTTTCATAGCTTTATACACATTAGGATTTTTTTCCTTCATCTCAGCAGCAATTTCTACTTTTTCAATTACCATATTTTTAGAAATTTCTTCCACAACTTCAATGAATGAAGGAGTACCTGGTTTTAAAGCTAAATCTATTTTAAGTACACCATCTGGAACTGGTAATCCACAATCTGCAATAACAATTGTATCAGTATGTCCTAAATCAGCCAATACTTTAGCAACAGCACTGTTCAGCATTCCACCCTTTTGCATTATTTTAGCATCTCCTCTACATCCTTTAAATATGGCATGCCACTTTGTGCACCTAATTTCTGTACCGATAGAGCTGCTGCTGCATTAGCAAAACTGATGCTTTCTGCCATAGATTTGCCATCAGCACGTGCTACTGCAAAAGCTCCATTGAAAGTATCACCTGCACCAGTAGTATCTATAGGCTTAACTTTAAAGCCTGGTATTGTTATTACCTGCCCTTTTTCAGCATAAGCTACGCCTTTACTTCCTAAAGTCATAATAACTTTAACTTGATTCTGATCTAAAATATCAGCCTTCCCCTTACCAGCAAAAAGAGTAGCTGCCTCATGCTCATTAGGCGTTAGATAGGTAACTTTATCAAGCAACTCCTGAGGTACTGGAGCTACTGGAGCAGGATTTAACAACACCGGAACACCAGCAGCAGCACATTTTTCAATAACATAAGCATTGGTTTCCGCAGGAATCTCATGCTGAAGCAAAACCATGTCTGCTTTACTTATGGCACTCCATGCTTCTTCAACTAATGTTGGCGATACAAGGTCATTAGCTGCTTTAATTACGATAATTGTATTATCATCTTCAGCAACTGTAATATGAGCAGTACCGCTGTTTTCACCTGGAAGCACTTTTACATAAGTAGCATCAACATTATTTTCTTTTAATGCTTTAAGTACCAGCTGCCCATATACGTCATCACCAATACATCCAACCATCATAACTTCTGCTCCTAAACGAGCAGCGGCTACGGCCTGATTCGCTCCCTTACCTCCTGGAGAAACAATCAGACCTTTGCCAAAAATAGTTTCGCCAGGATGCGCCCAGCGATCACACTCAACAGTAATATCAATATTACAACTACCGATTACGACAATTTTTGCCATCTCTAAAACCTCAATTTCTCTGCTTTTAGATAAGCTCCTCTATCAATTTTTTATAATGCTCATTAATTAAGTCCGGATGCAACAAATCTTGAAGACCAGATATCTGCCTGCGACTAGTTCTAGGTTTACTTTTATGCCAATAATTTATAGCCAGCTGCAGCAGCAACTGCAATTCCTGCTTACGCTGTTTATCTGCTCCAGATAATTGCCAGAAAAATCCATACCACTGTCTAAAAATTTCCAAATCATCACACATTACTGAACGCGAAACATTAGCTACAATATCACGCATATGACGCAACAATAATTGAAGATATTCAGCCTGCTTTTCTGGATTAATAGAACTCTTCGCTGCACGCCTTAACAATAACAAATAAAAAGTTACAACTGAACTATAAATACTGCTCGCCTGTACAAAACCATTCCAACGTGCAAGAACTACAAAATGCAGCTGAAATTGTAAAAGATGCTGCATAATTTTTGTTGACTGCTTTAACTTTAACAGCTCACGTCCCCAAATTTTCAAAAGAAAATCTGTCTGCTCACGCCACCCACGACGAGCCATACGAGCTGCAAGATTCAGCCACTCACTCCAAAATAATTCAAGCATTTCCTGACCTCTTGCGGCTCTCATAAAAACAAGCATCAGCTGCTGCAATAACGGCAAAACAGCCAATGCCTGTCTGTCGCACACTGCAAAAGTTAGTTTCTGCAATACAGTACCAGAAGTTTGTATCTGTGAAGGAACTGCTACAAGTAACAGTAAATGCGGCTGAGCAAGCTCGAATAAATCAAATGCCATCTCCTGCCGTTGACGCCTCAGCGCCGCAAGCAAACAATTTCCTATCGCTTTAAGTGCTTCCTCGCCTTCAGATACAGCCAATATTTTATTAAACTCAACATATACTTTTTCTATACTTCCTTCACGGATAGTACAGCAAGTTTGTAATACAAGCTCGTCAATCATGCCTATAAATTAATATCGCCCTCATATACGGCACCAGAAACAGGATCCAATGTTACTACCTGACCGTCCTTAAGTAAAACAGCAGCCTTACAAGCACCTACAATAACCGGCAATCCGCAAGTCACGGCAACAATAGCAGCAGAAGATGTTAAACCACCTTCTTCAGTAATAATAGCCACAGACTTAGCAACTGCAAATGGTACGCATTCATCATTTAAAACATCAACTGCTAAAATATCTCCCTTTTGCAGTTTTTCTTTGAAATCGTTAAGTGTTCTACATATACATACACGACCTGTAACAGACTTGCTGCCAATACCAGTACCGCTAATAAGTTTATTTCCCACTGTAACCACCTTAATCAAATTCGTACTGCCTGGCGTACCAATAGGCACTCCAGCAGTAATAACAACAGATGCACCATCTCTGATAAGCTTATGCTGCAATGCACACTGCAATGATATTTCTATCATTTCATCAGTATTCACAGAATATGGTCCTAAAATAGGTGCTACACCCCAGTACAACTGCATAGCACGTACACGCTGTGGTAAACGTGAAACAGCAACTACAGTACTCCGTGGTTTATATTTAGCAATCATACGTGCAGTAAAACCAGATTCTGTAATTGTTAAAATTGTATCAGCTTTAATCTCCTGAGCAATCTGTACTGTTGCATGACTGATTGCATCTGTAGAATGAATACGCTCACTTATACCTTTTTTTTGAAAAATATGCACATAATCAAGTGCCTGTTCTGTACGTACTGCTATTTTAGCCATTGTCTGGACGGCTTCCAGCGGATATTTTCCGCTTGCTGTTTCACCACTCAACATAATAACATCACTGCCGTCAAAAATGGAATTAGCAACATCACTGGCTTCTGCACGCGTTGCACGATAACTGTTTATCATACTTTCCAGCATCTGTGTAGCAGTGATGACAGGCTTACCAGCCTTATTACAGCGTTCAATAATGTCTTTTTGTACCAACGGAACATCTTCTGTAGGAATTTCTACACCAAGATCACCACGAGCTACCATAATGCCATCTGATACATTAATTATTTCGTCTATATGCTGTACACCAGCTTCATTTTCGATTTTAGAAATAATGCCAATAGATGAACCTGCTGCTTCCAGTACTTTACGAATAGCAATAACATCGTCCGCTTTCTGCACGAAAGAAGCAGCAATATAATCCATATCATGTTCTACGGCAAAACAAATATCTGCCTTATCCTGCTCAGATAAAAATGGCAACTGCAGCTCTATACCTGGACAAGCCACTCGTTTCCTCGAACTTAATTCTCCGCCGTTAATAACTTTAGTATAAATTCTACAGCCATCTATTTTTACAACCTTTAGTGATAGTAAACCATCTGCCAACAAAATATTACTGCCAATCGCTACTTCCTGCGGCAGACCTTTATAATTAACCTGTGCCATATGTGCATCGCCAAGGCAGTCTTCCGTTGTAAGACAGAAATCATCACCCTCGTTTAAAAAAACCTTATTATCAACAAATAGCCCTAAACGCATTTCTGGACCTTTTGTATCAGCAATTGTTGCTATAACTTTACCTGCTTCATCTGCTGCCTGTCGAACCAAAGCCAATCTATGAGCATGATCCTCATGATTTCCATGAGAAAAGTTAAAACGAGCTAAATCCATTCCAGCTAACATCATCTGCTTCAATAACGCAACATCATCAGTGCTAGGCCCTACAGTACAGATAATTTTAGTTTTTTTCATCAGGAATGCACCTCCTCAGTACTGAACCTTTTGCTCACACAAAACCTCATAGGCATCTTCTGCCTCTGAAACCGGAATACAGATTTCAAACGCTTTATTGTTTTTCCCACCAGCACTTTTCAACTGTACTAAAAAGCCATTCTCCGTAAGTAACTGTTTAATTTTTTCTGCTTGTTCCGTATTGTGGGCAATGTAAATTGTTTTCCACATCTCAGCTGCCTCCTGTTATAGCAGGGATTTCAATAATTAAGCCTTATAAGCTTTTATTTTTTCAATCAGCTTAGGTAAAATAACATTAACATCTCCAACAATACCATAATCTGCAACAGTAAAGATAGGAGCATCTGCATCCTTATTGATAGCAATAATAATATCACTGTCTTTCATGCCAGATAAGTGCTGAATAGCACCACTGATTCCGCAGGCAAAATAAATATGCGGAGTAACCGATTTACCAGATTGACCTACTTGCTGAGAATGTGTAAGCCACCCCTCATCAATAGCTGCACGAGTACCTGCAACAGCTGAATTATCAAACAAAGCCGCCAACTGCTCTAAAACATCAAATTTTTCTTTGCTGCCAAAACCACGTCCACCAGCAGCAATCATATCAGCTTCATCAATCTTAACAGCATTATCACTTACAAGTGCTGATTTTTTTAACAGTTCTACACAACTTACAGCACCTGCTTCCGGAGAAAAAGCAATTATCTCACCAGTACGAGTTGCATCAAGCTCCATTGCTTTAAAAACTTTAGGGCGTACTGTTCCCATCTGCGGACTATGCTGATCACAAATAATAGTAGCCATAATATTACCGCCTAAAGCAGGACGTGTCCATGCAACCAGTTTATCATCAGTAACATCAAGACCTGTACAGTCAGCACATAAGCCAGTATGCAGACGTGCTGCAACACGCGGAGCCAAATCTCGTCCATCATCTGTTGCACCAAACATTACAGCAGCAGGCTCATATTTTTTTACTAACTGGCAGATAGCATCAGTATATAATTCTGTATCATAATCTGCATACTTAGCATCTTCAATAACATAAACAATATCTGCACCGCCGGCAATCAACTGCTTAGGCAGTTCCCCAGCTTCAGCAGTTACTAAAACCGCACAGCATTTTTCTTCAAGTTTAGCAGCCAAATCCTTTGCCGCTCCCAAAAGTTCAAAGGTTACATTCATCAGCTGACCATTTTCCAGCTCAGAAATTACCCACATATTTGCACCATCCTATCATTATTTTTATCAAAATTCATTATGTTTGATGCTAACAGCATCTAACGGACATTCATGTACACAGGCTCCGCAACTTAAACACTTATCATAATCAATTAGTGCTCTTCCTTGCTTCACAGTAATCGCTCCTACCGGACAAACAGCTTCACAAGCTTCACATCCTATGCACTTTTCACTGTTTACCGATACATTCATATCCATTTTCCTCAGCGAGTAATAACCTCTGCTTTAACCAATTTTTCAAACAACATATCTACAGCTTTATCTGCATCTTCTTCAGTAATAATTTCACCTTTCACTTCTGGCGGAGTCGGAGTAAAAGCTTTTTTTACTTTTGTCGGAGAACCTTTGATACCGATCTCAGAAAGGTTAACATCAATATCTGCAACAGTAAGAGTTGGAATCTGAGCTTTGCGAGCTTTCATCTTACCTTTAATGCTGGCAAAGCGTGGTTCTTTTTCAGATTTAGTAACTGTAACCAAAAGCGGTGCACTGCAAGCCAAAGTAAAGGCAAAATTTTCATTTTCACGTGTAACAATGAATTTATCATCTGTATAGCTCAAGCTTAAGGCACCAGTGATTTGCGGAATTCCTAAATGTTCAGCAATCTCTGGTCCAACCTGTGCTGTATCTCCATCTACTGCCTGCTTACCGCACAAAATCAAATCAAATTCACCTAATTTTTTAATAGCTGCAGCAATAGCCAAACTTGTAGCCAAAGTATCACTTCCGCCTAAAGCACGATCGCTGAGAAGCACTCCTTCATCTGCGCCCATAGCAATAGCCTCTTTTAAGATATCAGTAGCCTGCGGCAAGCCCATGGTAAACACTGTTACCTTAGCGCCCTCTTTATCTTTCAGCGAAAGTGCAACCTCTAATGCCTGACGATCATAGGGATTCATTATATTTTCTACACCCGTACGATCTAAGGTATTGGTTTCGCGATTGAATTTTACTTTTGCCGTATCAGGCACTTGTTTCAAACAAACGATAATATTCATTTGTCTCCTCCTTACACTTATTTATTGGAGCTAATACTCCCATTTTTATTACAGTCTTCTCTATATTCTAACATCTTTTTTTATCTATTTCCACTTGTTTTTTTACACTCTGCAAAACTGTTATCTATATATT
>CAZQQK010000040.1:0-14872 GCA_964595445.1 uncultured Phascolarctobacterium sp. | reverse complement strand
GGATATTGAAAATACTAAGTATAAGGTGGCTGCTGGTGTTGATTTTTTAGTAACACAGATGTTTTTTGATAATAATATTTTATATAATTATATGTTTCGTTTACTGCGTGCTGGTATTAATGTTCCTGTTGTACCGGGAATTATGCCTGTAACAAATGCTAAACAAATTATTAGAATTTGTCAGCTCAGTGGTACTAAACTGCCGCCGCAGTTCCGTGCGATGGTAGAAAAATTTGCTGATAAGCCTGAAGCGTTGAAACAAGCTGGCATTGCTTATGCAACTGGTCAGATTATTGACCTTTTATCTAATGGTTTTGATAATGTTCATATTTATACTATGAATAAACCAGATATTATTGGTGGAATAATGAAGAATTTATCGGAAATAGTTGATTGAAATTATGAAATTTAATAGTAGAGAAGCGTTGCGTTATTTGCGTGCAAAACCTGGTGATAAGGCAGCAGAAATATTAGTTGATACTGTTTATTTGAAACTGCGCAATGAAGTCCAGGCGCGTTATGTACTGCGTAAACACTTTGTTAATGTAGATGAAACAGGTGTAACTTTAGATTGCGGTGTACGCTTTCATTCATGTAATCTTGCTGCACATTTGAAAGATTGCTCTCAGGTTTTTTTGTTAGGGGCAACATTAGGCAGCAGAGTAGATATTGCTGTGAGGCGTTTAGCTTTAGAAAGTGTAGCAGAGGGAGCGGCAGCTCAAGCAGTGGCAGCATCACTTATTGAAAGTTATTGTGATGAAGTGCAGAAAATGCAGGATACAGGTGGTTTATCACAACGTCCGCGTTTTTCTCCTGGTTATGGGGATTGGGATTTGGCAGAGCAGAAGCTGCTTTTTTCAGTTTTAGACTGTGCTAAGCTCATAGGACTGACTCTGACTGATGGTATAATGATGGCACCGTCTAAGTCGGTTACTGCGGTTATCGGACTTTCACAAGAGGCGCAGTGTGTTTGGAATAAGTGTATGACATGTGGTAATATAAATTGTCCTTATAGGAGCGGCAATTAGTAAAGCTTAAAGTAGATATTTATATTGAGGAGAAGGAATAATAGATGAATTTTAAAGAACTTTTAGGTAAGAAAATGTTGTTTTTTGATGGAGCAACAGGAACACAGCTGCAGGCTCGTGGCTTACAGCCTGGAGAGCTGCCGGAGAGTTGGAATTTTACACACCCTGATATTGTGGAGTCTGTACATAAAAGTTATTTAGATGTAGGCTCTAATATCGTAAAATCTAACACCTTTGGGGCTAATCCTTTGAAATTAGCAGGAACAGGTTTGGACTGTAAAAAAACGATTGAGAAAGCAGTGTCTATTGCTAAGAAAGCTTGTGATGGCAGAGAAAATAAATTTGTAGCTCTTAATCTTGGCCCAACAGGAAAGCTTTTAGCACCTTATGGAGATTTAGCTTTTGAAAAAGCTGTAGAATCCTATGCTGAAATGGTACGGTATGGTGCAGATGCTGGTGCAGATATTATTTTAATCGAAACCATGAGTGATACTTACGAAATTAAGGCAGCTATTTTAGCAGCTAAGGAAAACAGTAATCTTCCTATATGTGTAACTATGACTTTTGATGAAGATGGAAAATTGCTGACAGGGGCTACCGTGGAAGCTGCAGCTTTGATGTGTGAGGCTTTGGGAGTAGACGCTGTTGGTTTTAATTGTGGGCTTGGTCCTATTCAAGTTGGCAAACTGTTGCCGCAGATGCTTAAAGCTGTAAGTATACCTGTTATTATTAATCCTAATGCAGGTTTGCCTAAACAACGTGATGGAAAAACTTATTTTGATGTTGAAGCTGATGAATATGCTGAACTTATGTATAACCTCGCACAGGAGGGGGCAAGTGTTGTCGGTGGCTGCTGCGGTACAACTCCTGCACATATTGAAAAAATGATTTCTAAGTGCAGAAATCTCATACCTGGAGGTAGAAGAGAGTGTACACTGACAGCAGTATCATCTTATGGAAAAGCTGTTCATTTGGGAGAAGGCCCGATAATCATTGGTGAACGCATTAATCCTACGGGTAAAAAACGCTTAAAAGAGGCTCTGTTGAATAACGATCTTGATTATATCTGCCGCTTGGGATTGGAGCAGATTAGTGCTGGTGCACATATTCTTGATGTTAATGTAGGAACTCCTGGGATTGATGAAGCTGGTATGATTGCTGCGGCAGTACCTGCTTTGCAGGCAATTACTGATACTCCTTTGCAGATAGATACATCAAATTATGAAGCCATGGAGCGTGCTCTGCGCCTTTATAATGGTAAGCCTATGCTGAATTCTGTGAATGGAAAAGAGGAAAGTTTGCAGCAAGTTCTGCCGTTAGCTAAAAAATATGGTGCGGTACTAGTTGCACTTTGTTTGGATGATGGTGGCATACCTGCTACTGCTGAAGGTCGTATAGCGGTTGCGGATAAAATTATTGCTCGTGCTGCTGAATATGGTATTGAAAGTCGTAATATTGTTGTTGATCCTTTAGCTTTGACTATTTCTACAGGCTCGAATAATGCTGCTGTTGCTTGTGAAGTAATCCGTGCGATGGCTGACAGAGGTATTAATACGGTTATGGGAGTTTCTAATATTTCCTTTGGGCTTCCAGGGCGTGATGCTGTAAACAGTACTTTCTTTTCTATGGCTATGAGTGCTGGACTTTCCTGCGGTATTATAAATCCGCAGAGTAAATCAATGATGGATGCGTTCTATGGATTCCGTGCATTGAATGGTTTTGACGACGGCTGTAAGGAATATGTGCAGCATTATGCCGATGCACCGAAATCTGTTGCAGCAGAAATTAGTGAAATAGGTCTTTATGATGCTATTGTTAAAGGATTGCAGGGACCAGCACGACAAGCTGCCGGTATAGCGCTAAAAAGCGAAAAGCCTTTGGATGTTATCAATAAATATATGATTCCTGCATTAGATTTTGTTGGTAATGGATTTGAAAAGAAAACACTTTTTCTACCGCAGTTGTTAATGAGTGCAGATGCCGCTAAAGCTGCTTTTGAGGTGATTAGGGAGGCAGTAGGAGTAAATGATACGCACGGCGAAACGGTAATTATTGCTACTGTTCATGGAGATATTCATGATATAGGAAAAAATATTGTTAAAGTTTTGCTGGAAAATTATGGTTATAGAGTTCTTGACTTAGGAAAGGATGTACCGGTAGAAACTGTTGTGCAGGAGGCTGTTAAAAATAAAGTGAAAGTTGTAGGACTTTCTGCCCTTATGACAACAACAGTGGGAGCTATGGAAGAAACTATTGCTGCCCTGCATGAAAAATGCGATTGCCGCATTGTTGTTGGAGGTGCAGTTTTAACCGAGGAGTATGCTGATTCTATAGGGGCAGAACATTATGCACCTAATGCTGTCAGTGCTGTTAATTATATTAATGAAGTTTTTGGCAGATAAATAATAAAAAAGGAACTAAAGCAATTGATTGCTTTAGTTCCTTCTTATTTTGATATTTACCAGATGCTTTGCAGCAGAGGTAGAATAATTGGAGCAAGAATTGATGTGCTTATACCTGTAAGAGCGATGGCAACACCTCCGATTGCCAACTGCACAGGGCTTACATCTGCACATACACTGGTGCCTAACCCATGACTGGAGGCACCAATAGCTAGACCGGAAGCAAGATCACTTTTTATACCTAATATATTTAAAATCTTGTGATTGAAAGTTGCACCAAGCATACCTGTAAAAATAACAGCTGCTGTTGTTAATGCTGGTATACCGCCTATAGTTTTGGAAACGTCGATAGCAATAGGGGTGGTAACTGATTTTGGAATTAAAGAAAGCAGTACTTGGTTGCTTGTACCCATAGCTTTACCGCATAAATAAACTATGACGATAGCTGATATTGTAGCAATTGTGATACCGCCTGCAATAGCAGCAGCTTTATTCATGATAATTTCTCTATTTTTATACAAAGGCAGAGCAAGTGCTATGGTAGCAGGCCCTAGAAGAAAGTTAATAAATTCTGCTCCTGCTTCATATTGTTTATAATCCACGTTTGGTGCTGTGAGGATTACTGCAATGATGAGAGGACAGGCAATAACAAAAGGCGGAATGATTTTTAGTCTGAAACGGTCGATGATAATTTCACTTAATGCGTAAAATATAACTGTGAGACCTATGCCAAACAGTGGAGAATTAAGTAAGATTTCTGGAAACATCAGTTATGCTCCTTTCTGCTGAGAACGCTTTGCAGAAAAAGAGCAGTGATGCTGAGAACTGCAATGCTGCAGATAATTATTGTAGCGACAATAGGAAAAAATTCAGCTTTGATAACATTTAAGTATAGTATGACACTTACCCCTGCGGGTAAAAAGAGCATACCCATTTTTGAAATGAGAATATTACAGATACCTTCTACAGAACTTGCAGGAATAATTTTACAGCACAAGAGAGCTGTTAATATAAGCATTCCTAAAAGAGCTGGTGGAAACTGTATACCTATAGCATTGATTATTAGAGTGGATATCCATTGCAAAAAGAGCAAAAGTGCTGTTCCACGCAGTAAATTTGTTGGTGACATTTTTTTCCTCCTGAAATGATGAAACCGGCAGAAGCGTCAGTGCTTTGCCGGCATTTTACAGCAGGTCAGCTATTTAATAATTTGGGGCAATAGCTGGCATGTTTATAGTATTCTTTGTTATATAGACTGACGTAGGTATAATATTGCCATAATCATAACAATATGTCAATGAAAAGACTGCTATTGTTCACTAAATTAACACAAAAACATTTGACTTTTTGACTTTTACTGATATAATAAAAATTGTAAGAAGCAAGTTATCTAGAGCTGATTACATAGGCATGAAAAATTATAAAAAACAAAATATTAATAGCTTAATTATTGTTTACTTGTGAAGAAATGAAGGAGGTGTAGCGCTATGAATGAACGCTACAGTGAAGAAGTAAAAGCAATATTAGAAGCAGCTCAGCAGCAGGCTGTAATGAACTATCATCAAGAACTGACTACTATTCATGTTTTGGTTGCTTTTTGCGGCAGTGATGGTTTCTTTAAATATTTATTGCAAAGTTTGCATATTGATGAAGCTCTCTTTGCTAAAGAGGTTAAGGCTTTGCTTGAGAAAATTCCCCGCGTAAAAGGGAACGATCGACAGTTGGTTATGGGTACTGCATTTGCACGTGTAATGGCAATTCTTGGTCAAAGTAAAAATGAAATAAGTGCTGCTCAGCTTTTGGCTGTTGTTTCTAGTGACGGTGACAGTGAAGTTACAGCACTTTTGCATAAATATGGTATAGATAAAAAGAAAGTAGAAAATGCTTATCTACAATATCAGAATACGGAAGCGGATGAGGAAACTAAAAAGACGCTCGAAAAATATGGACAGGATTTAACAGCTAAAGCTAAAGATGGCAAGCTTGATCCAGTGATTGGACGAGATGAGGAGATACGCCGAACCATTGAGATCTTATCGCGTCGTAAAAAAAATAATCCTGTTTTGATTGGTGAACCTGGTGTTGGTAAAACTGCTATCGTTGAGGGCTTAGCTAGGCGTATTGTGGCAGGAGATGTTCCAGAAAGTTTGAAAAATAAAACTTTGTATGCTTTGGATTTGGCAGCGATGGTTGCTGGTGCGAAATATAGAGGCGAGTTTGAAGAACGGCTGAAAAAAGTTCTAAAAGCAGTTAGTGAAAGTGCCGGACAGATAATCATGTTTATTGATGAATTGCATACTGTTGTTGGTGCAGGTGCTGCTGAGGGAGCAATGGATGCAGGTAATATTCTTAAACCAATGCTGGCACGTGGTGAGCTGCGCTGTATTGGTGCTACAACACTTAATGAGTATCGCAAATATATAGAAAAGGACAGTGCGTTGGAACGTCGTTTCCAGCCGGTAATGGTTAATGAGCCGAGTGTTGAAGATACGGTTTCAATTCTGCGTGGTTTGCGCGAACGTTATGAAGTACATCATGGTGTGCGTATTAAAGATACTGCCTTGGTGGCTGCTGCTGTCCTTTCTGACCGTTATATCAATGATCGTTTCTTACCGGATAAGGCTATTGACTTGGTAGATGAAGCTGCTGCCCGTTTAAGAACGGAGATAGATTCATTGCCGGCAGAGTTGGATGAAAGCAAACGTCGTATTTTACAGCTGGAGATAGAAGCACAGGCTCTAGGAAAAGAGGAGGATGCTCAGTCGCAGGAACGTCTAAAGAAAATTAATGAAGAACTTACTGACTTACGTAAACAAAACGATGAGTTAGTAAAACGTTGGGATGCTGAAAAAGCATCTATTGCTCGTGTACGTGAAGTAAAAAAAGAAATTGATGCTGTAAAAAACAGTATGGAACAGGCTGAACGCGATTACGATTTAAATAAACTTGCAGAACTGAAATATGGTCGTTTGCCAGAGCTGCAGAAGGAGTTAGCTTCATTATCTGAAAAGGATGAGAACGGCAAAGAGAATGTAATGCTGAAAGAAGAAGTTGATGAAGAAGATATAGCTAAGGTTGTAAGTACGTGGACGGGAATTCCTGTTGCTCGTATTGGTACTGGTGAACGCGCAAAGCTTGTAAATTTAGAGCAAATACTGCATGAGCATGTTGTTGGTCAGGATGAAGCGGTTAAGGCAGTAAGTGAAGCTGTGATTCGTGCACGTGCTGGAATAAAGGATCCTAACCGTCCTATCGGTTCTTTTATTTTCCTTGGGCCTACAGGAGTTGGTAAAACAGAACTCGCAAAAACTCTGGCAGAAGTTCTTTTTGATGATGAACGCAATATGGTTCGTATTGATATGAGTGAATATATGGAAAAACATACTGTATCCCGTTTGATTGGTGCACCTCCTGGTTATGTTGGTTATGATGAGGGAGGGCAGCTTACTGAGGCAGTGCGCCGTCATCCTTATAGTGTAATATTGCTGGATGAAATTGAAAAAGCACATGCTGATGTATTTAATGTTTTATTGCAGGTATTGGATGATGGACGATTGACTGATGGTAAGGGGCGTATTGTCGATTTTAAAAATACTTTGATTATCATGACAAGCAATCTTGGCAGCAGTGATATTATGAAAGCACAGGGAAATTTTGACAGAGAAAAGATTCAGCAAATGCTTATGAACTTCTTTAGACCGGAATTTCTTAATCGTGTTGATGATATTGTTGTTTTCAAACCTTTGCAGGCGGAACAGATTAAAGATATAGTTAAATTGGTACTTAAAGAACTCAGTGAGCGTTTGAACAGACAGTTGGAGCTTACGCTTACTGCTACCGATGAGGCTGTGGCTTATCTTGCTCAAGCAGGCTTTGATCCTGCATTTGGGGCAAGACCTTTAAAACGACTTATTGTACATACTGTTGAAAATCTTTTAGGTAAGAAGATTGTTGCTGGTGAAATTAAGAATGGTGATAGCGTTGAAGTTGTGTTAAATAATGATACTATTGATGTTGTATTGAAATAAATATATATTGTAAAAATTGGGATGATGGATTAATTTCGTCATCCTAATTTTTTGATGTTGTTTTCCGAACGATTTTGCTTAAAAATGTTAAAAAGTTCACAATTTATTTGACGTGTATGCTTCGTATTGGTATAATTAAGATAAATTCACTAGCGAAAACCCAGGGGAGATTTGATTGAGAGAGTTGTTCAAAAGGTTTCTGTCTGGGTTTTATTTTTTCTTTTGGCAGTTTTGGGAGGTAGATTTTTGATGAAAGTAGCAATTATAATGGGCAGTAATTCTGATTGGCCAATTTTAGAACCAGCCGAAAAGGCTCTGAAAGAATTTGGTGTGGAAGTAGAGGTGGTTGTTGCTTCAGCGCACCGTACTCCGGATATTGTACATGAATTTGCTGCTGGTGCACGTGAGCGTGGCGTGGAAGTTATTATTGCTGCTGCTGGTGCTGCTGCACATCTTGGCGGTGTAATTGCAGCTTATACTACTGTTCCTGTAATTGGAATTCCTATAAATGCTACTCCGCTTGGAGGGATGGATGCTCTGCTGAGTTTTGTACAGATGCCTTCTGGTGTGCCAGTGGCAACTATGGCTATTAATGGAGCAAAAAATGCTGCTATCTTTGCAGTGCAGATTTTGTCTGTAAAATATCCAGAATTGGTAGAGCGACTTGCTGCCAATCGTGAAAAAATGAGAAATGAAGTTGCGGAAAAAGGCAGAAAACTTGCTGCTATGAGAGGTGAGCAGCAAGTTTTAAATGATTTACATATTTAATAATATTGAAGGAGAACTATTGTGGAGCAAAAATTAGAGGAGCAAAGTTTTAATGAGGATAAACTGCATGAGGAATGTGGTGTCTTCGGCATTTTCAGTCATAGTGAAGATGTAGCATTAAATACCTATTGGGGATTATATGCACTGCAGCATCGCGGACAGGAAAGTACAGGCATAGTTGTTACTGACGGTAAGCGTATGAAAATAAAAAAAGGCATGGGCTTGGTTGCTGATGTTTATAAAGATGGTGTTGCAGATTTGCAGGGATTTGCCGCTATTGGTCATGTACGTTATTCTACTACTGGTGCAAGTATGTCTTACAATATTCAACCGTTGAAAGTATATTTTGATGGCGGTAATTTGGCATTAAGTCATAATGGTAATTTGACTAATGCAGGACAGCTGCGTGCTAATTTGGCTAAAGAAGGAGCTGTTTTCAATACTACCATTGATACTGAGGTTGTTTTGACTCTTATTGCTTACAGTGCTCGTCCTACAATTGAAGAACGTGTTGCTGAAGCTGTAAAGCAGATTAAAGGCGCTTATGGTATCCTTATCATGACTGACAATAAAATTATTGCGGTACGTGATCCTTACGGTTTTAGACCTCTGGTGCTTGGAAAAATGGAGAACGGTTGGTGTGTAGCTTCGGAGTCTTGTGCTTTTGATTTAGTGGGAGCAGAGCTTGTGCGTGATATAAAGCCGGGAGAAATGATTGTTATAGACAGTGATAATGCAGAACCGCGCAGTATTATGTGGGCAGATAATCCTCCGAAAAAACTGGCACATTGTATTTTTGAATATGTATATTTTGCTCGTAATGACAGCGTTATTGATAATCAGTCAGTTTATGATGCACGTATTCAGATGGGGCGCGAGCTGGCAAAGGAAACAGCAGAGATTCATCCTGATATTGTGATATCCGTTCCTGACAGTGGTACTCCAGCAGCAATAGGTTATTCTATGGAAGCAGGAATTCCTTTTATGGAGGGATTAACAAAAAATCGCTATGTAGGTCGTACCTTTATCCAACCTACACAAAAGCAGCGTGCTAATGCTGTACGGTTGAAGTTAAATCCTGTACGCAGTGTTGTTGCTGGAAAATCCGTAGTTATGGTAGATGATTCTATTGTACGCGGTACAACAAGCGGGAAAATTGTCAAACTTCTTAAAGAAGCTGGAGCACGAGAGGTTCATGTATGTATTTCTTCTCCGCCTGTAACAGATAGTTGTTACTATGGTATTGATACATCAGAACGTAAGGAACTTATTGCAGCTCGGTGTACAGAACAAGAAATCTGCCGTTTTATAGGTGCAGACAGTTTGCATTATATTTCCTTGGATGGAATGAAGCGTGCTATTAATAAAATTGATCCAGATAGTTTATGCTGTGCTTGCTTTAGTGCAGAATATCCTGATAAGGCTGATGTCGTTATAAAAGAGGAACCTGAAAGTATTGTTGAGTAACAGGAGGAACGCATATGAGTGAAGAAAAAAAACAGCTTACTTATGCTGATGCCGGTGTAGATATTGATGCCGGAAATAAGGCAGTAGAATTGATGAAAGACAGTGTTCGTGCTACCTATCGTCCGGAAGTTATTGGTGATTTAGGCGGATTCGGTGGCTTATTTGCTTTAAATAATTCTAAATATAAAGAACCGGTTTTAGTAAGTGGTACTGATGGAGTGGGAACTAAGCTGAAATTGGCATTTATGGCAGACAAGCATGATACTATTGGACAAGATGCTGTGGCTATGTGTGTCAATGATATTTTAGTACAAGGAGCTGAACCTTTGTTCTTCCTTGATTATATTGCTGTAGATAAGGTTGACTCACAAAAAGTTGCTGACATTGTTAAAGGTGTTGCGAATGCCTGCAGGGAAAGCGGCTGTGCTTTAATTGGCGGTGAAACAGCTGAAATGGCAGGCTTTTATGCTAAAGGTGAATATGACATAGCTGGTTTTTGTGTTGGTGTCGTAGATAAGAGTAAGATGATAACTGGTGATAAAGTAAAACCTGATGATGTGCTTCTAGGTTTGCCGTCCAGTGGTGTACATTCTAATGGTTTTTCTTTAGTACGAAAAATTTGTTTTGAAGCAATGAATTATACTATGGATACATATATCCCAGAATTTGATTGTACTCTTGGTGAAAAACTTTTGACTCCCACACGCTTATATCCTAAAGTTTGTTTGCCGTTGATTGAAAAATTTGATATTCATGGTATGGTACACATTACTGGCGGCGGTTTTTATGAAAATATTCCTCGAATTTTGCCAGCTGACTGTGATGCAGAGATTGATGCTTCAGCATGGGATGTGCCTGTAGTGTTCAAAAAATTGCAGGAATGGGGCAATGTGCCTTGGACAGAAATGTATCGCACTTTTAATATGGGTGTGGGTATGGTATTAGTTTTAGATCCTTCAGAAGCAGAGGCTGTACGTGCATATTTGCGTGATGCAGGTGAAACTTTCTATGAACTGGGCAGAGTTGTTTCCGGAAGTAAGCAGACAGTGATGAAAGGCGGCGTTTTTAGTGCATAAAATTGGTGTACTTGTAAGCGGTCGGGGAAGCAATTTACAAGCTATAATAGATAGTATAAATAATGGCTATCTGCCGTTGGAAATAGCAGTAGTTATCAGTGACAAGGCAGATGCATTTGCTTTGGAACGTGCACATAAAGCTGGAATCAAAACTGCAGCTGTTGAACGTAAGAACTATATATCTAAGGAAGCTTTTGAAACTGAAATTAACAAAGAACTTGAACAGGCAGGTTGTGAGCTGGTTGTTTTAGCAGGATTTATGCGTATTCTGAGCGGAACGTTTGTTAATAAATGGCATCATAAAATTATTAATATTCATCCAGCACTTCTTCCCAGTTTCCCAGGTCTGCATGGACAAGGACAGGCTTTTGCTTATGGGGTCAAATTCAGCGGCTGTACAGTGCATTTTGTTGATGAAGGTACAGACAGCGGACCGATTATTTTGCAAAAGGTTGTACCTGTATTGGATGATGATACAGAAGAAACTTTGGCAGAGCGTATTTTGGTGCAGGAGCATATTGCTATGCCTGAGGCACTTAAATTGTGGGCTGAAGAAAAGCTTATTATTTCTGGAAGAAAAGTAAAGGTGAAAAAATGAAAATAAAGAGAGCATTATTAAGTGTTAGTGATAAAACCGGTATTATAGAATTGGCAAAGTTTCTTTATGAAAACAATGTGGAAATTATTTCCACCGGCGGTACAATGAAAGCAATTAAAGAAGCTGGTATTCCAGTAACCTATGTAAGTGATGTTACCGGCTTTCCGGAAATTATGGACGGTCGTGTAAAAACTTTGAATCCTAAAATTCATGGTGCAATTTTGGCAGTAAGAGATAATCCTGAACATATGCAGGCTTTATCTGAGCATGATATTAAACCTATAGATCTTGTGGTTGTAAATCTTTATCCATTTCGTGAGACTGTGGCTAAACCTGGCGTAAGCGAAGCCGAGGCTATTGAAAATATTGATATCGGCGGACCTGCTATGGTTCGTGCCAGTGCTAAGAATTTTAAGGACGTTGTTATTGTTACTTATCCTACTCGTTATGCTGGTTTGATGAAAATGTTGGAAGAAAATGGTGATGTAGATGCCAAAACCCGTAAAGAACTGGCATTAGAAGCTTTTACTCATACAGCAGAATATGATGCTATGATCAGTGATTATCTGAAAAAGCAATTGGAGAAATAGATTATGAATATTTTACTTATTGGCGGGGGCGGCCGCGAGCACGCACTTGCGTGGAAGTTGGCACAAAGTCCTAAAGTAGAAAAGATTTATGCGGTTCCTGGTAATCCTGGAATTGCCATGCTGCCTAAATGTGAATGTATATCTTTGAATACAGGAGATTTGGAAAGTGTAGCTGATTATGCTGAAGAAAAAAGCATTGATTTAACTGTTGTTGGGCCGGAAGCACCTCTTGTTGCTGGTCTTGCTGATGTTTGCAAACGTCGTGGTTTACCTGTTTTTGGGCCTTCAAAGGCTGCTGCACAGCTGGAAGGCTCTAAGGCTTTTTCTAAGGAGCTTATGGCAAAATATAATATTCCAACAGCCTTTTTTAAGGTGTGTGATAGTATTGAGATTGCTAAAGCATATATTGAGGAGAAAGGTGCTCCGATTGTAGTTAAGGCAGATGGGCTGGCAGCAGGCAAGGGTGTTGTTGTTGCTATGACAAAGCAAGAAGCTTTGGATGCTGTTGATGAAATGATGGCAGACCATAAGTTTGGCAATGCTGGTGCTCGTCTTGTACTTGAGGAATATATGGAAGGAGAAGAAGCATCTTTATTGGCTTTTACTGATGGTAAAACTATTATTCCGATGATTGCTTCTCAGGATCATAAACGTATCTTTGATGGAGATGAAGGTGCTAATACAGGCGGTATGGGTACATATGCTCCAGCTCCTGTAATGACTGATGTTCTGCGATTGAAAGCAACAGAAAGAATTTTGAAACCTGTTATTGCAGCTATGGCACAGGAAGGAATGCCGTATCAGGGTTGTTTATATGCTGGTTTAATGATAAACGGAGACAGCGTAAAAGTTGTGGAATTTAACTGTCGGTTTGGAGATCCGGAAACACAGGTAGTACTGCCGTTGTTGGATGGTGATTTGGCAGATATTATGTTGGCTTGTGCAACTGGAACATTAGATAAGGTAGATTTTGGTTGGTATGATAAAGCCGCAGTGTGCGTAGTTATGGCTTCTGGCGGATATCCTGAAAGTTATGTAAACGGCAAGGAGATTACTGGTTTACAGGAAGCAGCTAAAGATAAAGACGTGGTTGTATTCCATGCAGGAACTAAAGCGGAAGCAGATAAAGTTCTTACAAATGGCGGACGAGTATTGGGTGTGACTGCTGTGGATACTACAATTAAAGCAGCCCGCGATCGTGCTTATGCAGCAGTAGAAAAAATTAATTTTGCTGATGTTTTTTACAGAAAAGATATTGCATGGAGAGCTTTAAAGCGGTAAAATAGTTAAAATACATCTGTGAGTGCTGTAATTATTACTGTAAAGTCTAAGTGTGTTATTGCAAGCATTGTAAAAATCAAAAAGAAAAGGATGATGAAAGAATGGCTTTTTATTATGATGAACCTGCTCATACTTTTAGTGAGTATCTGTTAGTTCCTGGTTACTCCTCTGAGGAATGTATTCCTGCTAATGTAGATCTGCGTACACCTTTGGTTAAATTCAAAAAAGGCGAAAAACCTGCCATTACAATGAATATTCCTATGGTATCAGCAATTATGCAGGCTGTATCCGGTGAAGAGTTGGCTGTAGCGTTGTCTAAAGAAGGCGGTATTTCTTTCATCTACGGTTCTCAATCTGTAGAAGATGAGGCTGCTATGGTTGCTCGTGTTAAAGGTTATCGTGCTGGTTTTGTCAGCAGCGATTCCAATATTCGCCCTGACAGTACATTAGCTGATATTTTAGCTCTGAAAGATCGTACAGGTCACTCTACTGTTGCTGTAACTAGTGATGGTACGGTAAATGGAAAGTTGGAGGGTATTGTTACCAGCCGTGATTATAGACCGAGTCGTATGGATCCTAGTACGAAAGTTCGCGATTTTATGACTCCTATTGATAAGATGGTTTACGCTGGCAAAGATACTACTTTACAGCAGGCTAATGATATTATTTGGGAGAAAAAGCTCAATACTCTCCCAATAGTTGATGATGACGGCAGACTGTTATATATGGTATTCCGTAAAGATTATGCAACACATAAGGAATATCCGCTTGAATTGCTGGACAGCAAAAAGCGTCATATTGTAGGTGCTGGCATTAACACCCGTGACTATGCGGAGCGTGTTCCTGCGCTTGTTGATGCAGGTGTTGATGTACTCTGTATAGATTCTTCTGAAGGTTACAGTGCATGGCAGAAAATTACTTTAGCGTGGATTCGTGAACATTATGGTGACAGCGTTAAAGTTGGTGCAGGTAATGTTGTAGATGCAGAGGGTTTTCGCTTTTTAGCTGAGGCTGGTGCTGACTTTATAAAAGTTGGTATTGGCGGTGGCTCTATCTGTATTACACGCGAACAAAAAGGCATTGGACGTGGTCAAGCAACTGCTTTGATTGATGTTTGCAAGGCTCGTGATGAATACTATGAAGAAACAGGGATATATATTCCTGTATGCTCTGATGGCGGTATTGTTTATGATTATCATATGACGTTGGCTTTAGCTATGGGAGCTGACTTCATGATGCTTGGCCGTTACTTTGCACGTTTTGATGAAAGTCCGACGAATAAAGTAAATATTAATGGTACCTATATGAAAGAATATTGGGGCGAGGGTTCCAGCCGTGCACGTAACTGGCAGCGTTACGATATGGGCGGGGCAGCTAAACTTTCTTTTGAAGAAGGTGTTGATTCCTATGTTCCATATGCAGGCAGTTTGAAAGATAATGTAAATTTGACATTGGCAAAGGTTCGTTCTACAATGTGTAACTGCGGTGCTTTAAATATTCGTGAATTACAGGAAAAAGCTAAATTGACACTAGTTTCTGCTACAAGCTTAGTTGAAGGCGGTGCTCATGACGTATTGCTGAAAGAGAATTCTAACAGCAATTATCCAAAATAAAATATTTATATATAAAAAAAC
>CAZQQK010000039.1:0-15082 GCA_964595445.1 uncultured Phascolarctobacterium sp. | reverse complement strand
CGTTGGCACCGTATGATGGGGCATAATACTTTATGGATGCCAGGTTATGACCATGCTGGTTTGGCTACTCAGATAAAGGTTGAAGAGGTTATAAAAAAAGAAGAAGGAAAAACTCGTTATGATTTGGGTCGTGATGAATTTTTAAAACGTGTTTGGCAGTGGAAAGACCAATATGGTGATCGTATTATTAACCAGCTGAAACATTTAGGTGTTTCCTGTGACTGGGAACGTAAGCGTTTTACTATGGATGAAGGTTGTTCCAAAGCTGTACGTGAAGTATTCTGCAGCTTATTCGAACAGGGGCTGATTTATAAAGGAACAAGAATAACTAACTGGTGTGTTAACTGTAATACTGCTCTAAGTGATATTGAAGTAGAGCATAAAGATGATCCAGGTCATTTATGGCATATACGTTATCCAGTAGTAGAGGAGGAAGGAACTTATCTTACTATTGCTACTACCCGTCCAGAAACTATGCTTGGTGATACTGCTGTTGCAGTAAATCCTGCTGATGAGCGCTATGGAAAATTAGTAGGAAAGACTTTACGTTTACCTCTTACTGAACGGACAATACCTATTATTGCTGATAGCTATGTTGATTTGGAATTTGGTACTGGTGCAGTAAAAATTACGCCATCCCATGATCCTAATGACTATGAGATGGGGATACGTCATAATCTTCCAAGTATAGTTGTTATTGGCATGAATGGTAAAATGACTGCTGAAGCAGGTAAATATGAGGGTCAAACTCGCGAAGAATGCCGTAAGAATATTGTTGCTGACCTTAAAGAACAGGGTTATCTGGTTAAGGTTGAGGAACATTCTCATGCAGTTGGACATTGTCAGCGCTGCGGATGTGTTGTTGAACCTCTTGTTTCCACTCAATGGTTTGTTAAGATGGAACCTTTAGTTAAAGCTGCTGTTGATTGCGTGGAAGATGGGCGTACCCAATTTGTTCCGGAACGTTTTACTAAAACTTATACAGGTTGGATGGATAATATTCGAGATTGGTGCATTTCACGTCAGATTTGGTGGGGACACCGTATTCCTGTATGGTATTGTGATGACTGCGGTGAGATGACAGCCAGCCGTAATGATATTGATATCTGTCCCAAATGCGGCAGCACGCACATTCATCAGGATGAGGATGCGCTGGATACTTGGTTCAGCAGTGCACTGTGGCCTTTTTCTACTATGGGGTGGCCGGAAAAAACTCCGCTTCTGAAGCAGTTTTATCCTACCAGTGTTTTGGTAACAGGTTATGATATTATTTTCTTCTGGGTTGCGCGTATGTTGATTATGGGTATGGAGTTTATGAAGGATATTCCTTTCGAGAAAGTATTTATCCATGGTCTTGTTCGTGACAGTCAGGGACGTAAGATGTCTAAATCTCTGGGCAATGGTATTGATCCGCTTGAGGTTATTGATAAATATGGCGCTGATACTTTGCGTTTTATGTTGATTACAGGTAATACTCCGGGTAACGATATGCGTTTTTACTGGGAGCGTGTAGAGGCGACACGAAACTTTGCTAATAAAATATGGAATGCTTCTCGTTTTGCATTGATGAATATGGAAGGCTATGATAAGAACGCTGAATTAGCACCTTATACATTAGCTGATAAATGGATTCTTTCACGTTTGCAGCATACAGCTAAAGATGTTACAGAGATGCTCGAAAAATTTGAGCTTGGCGAAGCAGGCCGTATGATTTATGATTTTATTTGGGGTGAAGTGTGCGACTGGTATATAGAGCTTGCAAAGCCTCGCCTGTATAATAAAGAAAAACCAGAAGAACGTGCTACTGCACAGCATGTTTTGGCAACTGTGTTGACAAGCGCTATGCAGCTCTTGCATCCATATATGCCGTTTATTACTGAAGAAATTTATCAATGTCTGCCGCATGAAGCGGAAAGTATAATGATTTCTAAATGGCCTGTTGCTGATACTGCTTTAATAGATGATGAAGCAGAACATTTGATGGGAGCAATTATGGAAAGCATAAAGGCAATTCGTAATATGCGTGCAGAGGTTAATGTTCCTCCTGGAAAGAAAGTCCCTGCAATTGTACTGGCTGCAGATGAATTGAAGGCTGGTATAGAAGCAAATGCTGGCTATATTCATCTTATGGGTGCGATAAGTGAGCTTACTGTATTGGATGAAAGTTCAGCTAAACCTGAAAATGCTATGACTGCTGTTGTTAGCGGCATTGAAGTTTATTTACCGCTTGCTGGTCTTATTGATGTAGAAAAAGAAAATCAGCGTTTAAATAAGGAGCTTGCGGCTATAGACAAAGAACTAAGTCGTGTAGAGGGAAAACTTGGCAATGCGGGATTTTTGGCTAAGGCACCAGATGCTGTAATTGCTAAAGAAAAGGCAAAAGCTGATGAACTTAATAGTAAAAAAGCTGCGATTAATGAACGTTTGGAATATTTAAAAACAATTTAATTATAGTGTTAAGGTAGCTGTCTTTTTGTGACAGCTACCTTTTTTATTCTTGCTATGCTATAATAAATGTCATAATTTAAATAACATGGAGGCAATAGCTCGATGAATTATACAGAAAGTCTATCGTATTTGGATAGTTTAGGTAAATTTGGTATTAAGTTAGGAATGGAACGTATTGAAGGACTGCTGCGTGAGCTTGGAAATCCTGAACAGAAAATAAAAACAGTTCATGTTACTGGGACTAATGGAAAAGGTTCTGTGACTAGCATGATTACTAATATTCTGTTAGCGGCTAGACTCAAAGTCGGTAAATTTACTTCTCCTCATTTAGTGAAATATAATGAACGTATAAATGTTAATGGTGAAGATGTAAGTGATGAGGCTTTTGCTACGGTAATTAGTGCTGTAAAAATAGCAGCTGACAGCGTTGTAAAAAAAGGTGTTTGTGAACAACCTACTCAGTTTGAGGTTTTGACGGCAGCTGCTTTTTTACATTTTTATCTGCAAAAGGTAGATTATGCAGTAATTGAAGTAGGTATGGGTGGACTATGGGATTCGACTAATGTGATAACACCTATTGTTAGTGTTATCACGAATGTTGCTTTGGATCATACAGATCGTTGCGGAAAAACACTTGAACGTATTTCTATGCAGAAGGCAGGCATTATTAAAGAAAAAGTGCCTTTGGTAACAGCTGCTGAAGGAAATGAAGTGTTGGGGCCAATTGTTTCTTTAGCTATGTTTAAAGAAGCACCTGTATATCTCTACGGCAAAGCTTTTTATGGAACAGAAGTAAAAAGTTCTATGGAAGGACAGATTTTTACTCTGCATGCCGGTGACTTTTACCATTCTGACTATGAAATAAAACTTCCGGGTGAACATCAGATAAAAAATACTAGTGTGGCTGTCGTTGCAGCTAAGCTTATCAGCAAACAGGATGAAAGAATAAATGAACTGGCACTGCATATCGGTGTAGCAAATACGCTTTGGCCTGGAAGGTTAGAACGTATTTGTAAAAATCCAGATATTATTTTAGATGGGGCTCATAATCCAGACGGTGCTTGCGCGTTACGCAAAGCATTAGATAAATATTATCCAGGAAGACAGATTACTTTTGTTTTTGGTATGATGGGTGATAAAGATATGAATGGTGTTATTGAGAAATTGATTAAACCTCAGGATAAGGTTTATACAGTTAGAGCTGATCAAGGAATGCGTGCTGCGGAGGCTGTTGATTTGGCAAAGCTTGTTGGCGATAATGCTGTACCGGAGATTGACTTAACAACAGCTTATGATAAGGCTTTACACGAGACAACAGCAGATGGAGTGATTTGTGTGTGCGGAAGTTTGTATCTTGTTGGTGAGTTTAAGAAAATGCTTCTGGATAACAGCAGAATAAATTAATTATGGACTTAAAGAAAATAGCAGATTACCTTGAAAATAAAATATACTATATGCTGCTGTTTACAGTAGCGATTATTCCGTTGAGGCAGGAATTTACAGCTTTTTGTGTAGGCATAACTTTTATTTGTGCAGTTTTAGTTTCTTTTTCAAGCAAAGAACGAAAACCATTTTACGTGTTTAATTTTAGGCAGCAGGCTTTGCTTTATTTATTGTTGATTATCGGTTTTGTTTCTTTGTTTTTTTCCATGGATGGCTTTCTTTCTGCTTGGAATTATTTATATGTAGCAGGGCAGTATGCAGCAATATTTTTTGTTTTGCTGCGTTATGGTTGTCGGGAAGAGCAAGTGCTAGAAAAGGAGATTATTGCTGCTGCAAGCTGTTATAAACATACTTATTTGTATTTTAAGTGGCATTGGTTTAGTTCATTGCCAAGACCTTTGCAGCTTATAAATATTTTTCTTAGTGTTTCGATTTTGGTAAGTACTATTGGAATATTACAGAAGATTTTTGGAGTTACTGCAGAGGGAATATGGATAGATCCAGCACAGTTTCCGGACATAAAGGTACGTGTATTTTCCACGTTGGTCAATCCAAATATTTTGGCTGGGTATCTTGTGCTTGTTATTGCATACAGTACTGCTTTCTTTAGCTTAAGCAGTTCGTATAAAAAATTGCGTCTGTTTTATTTTGTTGTTGGCAGTTTAGCGGCAGTTTGTTTATTATATACTTATTCCCGCGGAAATTGGCTAGCTTGTGTTGCTGTTTTGATTGCTTTTTGCATATTGTTTTGCCGTAAAGCATTTGTTCCAGTTTTGAGTGGAATGATACTTTCATTAGCTGTTGGCGGTACGGCTGTACTTCATCGATT
This sequence comes from uncultured Phascolarctobacterium sp., assembly GCA_964595445.1. Taxonomy (GTDB): domain Bacteria; phylum Bacillota; class Negativicutes; order Acidaminococcales; family Acidaminococcaceae; genus Phascolarctobacterium_A. The sequence continues at coordinate 10,362 of CAZQQK010000039.1, read as the reverse complement.
GGAATCTATTCGCGGTGGCTATGGTGGGGATACATCCATTGCTTTAAGGATGGCGTATCTTAAAAGTACTAAATGGATTATTGAAGAATTTCCGTTAGGTGTTGGTTGGTATGGCTATCGCTTTGTCTATCCGACATATAATTTTTATTTAGCAGACAAAAATGTTATTATGTACCACTGTCATAATATTTTTCTTAATGTGCTTGCTGAATTAGGATGGCATGGATTGATAGTTTTCTTGTTTATTTGGTGGGGAGTATTTCTGCCAACAGCCTGGAAATTAGCTTATCATGGTCGCTTATTGTGGATGAAGGCTATGGGGAGAGGATATGTATTGGCAACTGTTGGTATAGCAGTAGGTGGGCTTACAGATCACGTATATTTCAATACTCAAATGGGACTTTTATTTTGGACTATAGGGGCATTGACGATGATTACTGCAAAAATAAATAGTTTAGATAAGTGAATAGTAATAAAAAATAAAGCTGCTTTTTGACAGCTTTATTTTTTTAGAGATATGTTACACTATTTGTTTACATATTACTTAATACAGTGTACAATAATTATAATTGATGCTCTAAATCAACAGAATATTTTTTGATATGTAAGCTGATATAGGTCGAGGGGGATATGTGTATGGATTTGCGCAATATTCAAAAGTTGCTGGATGCTAAAGTGCTGAGTGGAGCTGAACTGTTGTGCCGCGATATAGAGTCTTGCTGCGGCAGTGATTTAATGAGTGATGTATTGGCATTTACTAAAAGTAATACACTTTTATGTACAGGTCTTACTAATATGCAGGTGGTTCGTACTGCGGATATGGCTGAGCTTAGTGCGTTGATTTTTGTGCGTGGTAAAGTGCCGGATAAAGAAATATTGAAAGCAGCTTTTGAAAATGAACTGCCTGTAATGACAACAGAGTATACTTTATTTGAAACATGCGGGATTTTGTATCAAGCAGGAATTCGCAGCTGTAGCAAAAAGGAGTAAAGTTAAAATGACAGAAAGCAAATCAGTGAAAATGGGCTTTGATTGTACTGGCGGTGATTTTGAACGTGCAGGAGAGGCTTCTTCTAAAATAAAGAAAATGCTTCAGCGATTAGGTATACCTGCGGATATTGTTCGCAGGATTGCTATTGGTACATATGAAGCAGAAATGAATGTTATTATTCATGCTGGTGGTGGTTATGTACAGGCAGAGGTATTTCCGGAAACTACAGTAATAACTGTGACTGACCACGGTCCTGGTATTCCTGATATTAATAAAGCTTTACAAGAAGGGTGGTCAACTGCTCCGGATTATGTAAGGCAGATGGGATTCGGTGCAGGTATGGGATTGCCGAATATGGTAAAATGTTCGGATAATTTTGATATTCACTCTGTTGTGGGTGAAGGTACGGAAATAGTAATGCGTTTTAATCATTTGAGTGAAGATTTATAGATAATAAAGTGAGGTGATACGCTATGGCTTTTCAACCAACAACATACTTTCATTCAGTGACGTTGCAGAAAGAGAAGTGTCAAGGATGCGTATCTTGCGTAAAATTATGTCCTACAGAAGCAATTCGTGTGCGTAATGGAAAGGCAGAGATTCTTGGAGATCGCTGTATCGACTGCGGTGCTTGTGCAGCAGGTTGTCCGTATCATGCTTTCAGTGTAAAGACAGATACTTTGGAAGGTTTGGCTGAATATGCGTATAATATTGTGCTGCCGGCTCCGTCGCTATATTCTCAGTTTTCTGATACTGTACCTTTATCATCTATTTGGCAGGGACTGCATAATTTAGGTTTTGATGAAATCTTTGATGTTTCATTAGCATCGGAATATATTGCTTTGGAGATAGAAGATTATATCAAAAATTATACTGGTGGCAGAAAACCGCTGATTTCCAGTACCTGTCCAGCTGTAATGAGACTTATTCAAGTGAAATTTCCAGAACTGATAAAACAGATAGTACCTGTCTTACCTCCAGTGGAGGCAGCTGCTGTTTATGTAAAACGCGAAACGGCTGCTCGTAAACAATTGCCAGTAGAATTAATTGGTGTATGGTTCATTTCTCCCTGTCCGTCAAAGGAAACTAATATAAGACAATCGGTAGATGTGGCGCATACAGAGTTATCTGGAAGTTTTAGTCTTTCTGAAATTTATGGATTACTGCTGAAAAATTTAGGTGGAGATAATGAATTGAATGTGCAAACTGGTTCTTCTTACGGACTTGGCTGGGGAGCATATGGAGGCGAAATTGCAAGTGCAGGTATAAGCAATGCTTTGGCTGTGCATGGAATTGACAATGTATACGATGTCTTAGAACAGATTTCTATGAATAAAATGCCGCATCTTGATTATGTGGAATGTAATGCTTGTCAAAGTGGCTGTTTAGGAGGCTTATTGGCTGCAGAGAATAAGTTCGTTGCAGAATGTAATCTTAGAAGGCGTATTGCTAAACTGCGGGCTGAAGAGCCAGTGGAACGCAGAGCGGCTATGGCAAAAACTATGGTGTTAGAAAATTTTCCGCGTTCATCGGCTTATCGCAAGAAGTTGAAGCCAAGACCAATGATGCAGCTTGACGATGATATTATGGAAGCTATGAAGAAATTTGAACGTATGGAAGAGGTATTATGTGCTTTACCTGGGTTGGATTGTGGTGCTTGTGGTGCACCAAGCTGTCAGGGCTTAGCAGAGGATATAGTTCAAGGAAAAGCTCATGAAATTGACTGTATTTTTAAATTGCGTGCCAGTGTTCATAAACTGTCGCAAGGTATGCTGGAGTTAGCTAAGCAGATACCAATTTACCATGAACCGGAAGATATTAATAAAGTGGAGGATGATAATTATGAAGGTTAAAGAAATGATAGAAAAACTGAATCTACAGCTTTTGACTAAAGATGTAAGTGAAGATGCACTTTATGCAGAAGTTGAAGGAGGCTATGCTTCTGATTTGCTGAGTAATGCTATGGGGCAGGCTCAGTCTGGTATGGTATGGGTTACAATGCAGGGACATCAAAATGTTGCTGCTGTTGCTTCACTTATAGGTTTATCAGCTGTTATTGTTGCTGGTGATGGTCCTGTTGCTGAGGAAACCTTACATAAAGCTAATCTTAATGATGTTGTTATTGCTTCAACAGAAGAATCTGCTTTTTCGGTTATTGGTAAGTTGTACGAGCTTGGTGTTGGTAAAAAGGATTAATATATGCAGAGGGTGTTAGCTGACTTGCACGTTCATACTTTACTTTCTCCTTGTGCAGATATTGAAATGACGCCTCATCATATTATTCTTAGGGCAGCGGAGTATGGTATAGGAGCACTTGCCATTACTGATCATAATGCGAGTGCTAATGTGTCTGCTGCCTTAGAAGCAGGAGAGCGTTATGGTATTAAGGTTTTTCCTGGAATGGAGGTAGAGTCAGCTGAAGAAGCACATATTCTTACTATTTTTGATACAATTGAACAACTGCAGTCATGGCAAAATATAGTGGATACGCAGATGAATGGGATGCTTAACAATGCTGCTAAATTTGGTGCTCAGTTTGTGGTTAATGCTGATGATGAATTCGTTTGTGAGGAAAAACGTATGCTTTTGGCACCGTTAAAACTTACTGCCGAACAAATAGTTAAGCTGGCATCGTCTTTAGGTGGATTGGTTATAGCTGCTCATATAGATAGACCTGCTTATAGTATAGTAAAACAGCTGGGATTTATTGAGCCTGATTTTGGCTTTGCTGCCGCAGAGATTTCTGCTGTTGGCTGGAGATGTAATATACAGTCAAGCTTACAGAGGGTATCTGGTTTTTTACCTTTTGTTACAAATTCTGATGCTCATAATATATATGATTTTCTGAGAGGACCTAAAAACTTGTTGACATTGCAGGAGCTTACTGTCAACGAAATTGCTTTAGCTTTAACAAATAGTGGGAAGCGAAGTGTCTTGATTGGACAATTTTCAGATTTTTGCAAAGAAAGAGAATAATAGAGTATACTATAATGTACATTTGGAGAATAGTATTGTGTAATAATAATATTCATGCTATACTGAAATCTATAAGTATATATTCCATTGGAGGAGAGGTACTATGAATAATAGCGAAAATCGTTTAGAACGTCAGTGCAGCTGTACTGGCGGAGAAAATCCGGAAAAACAGCGGATTGACACTATACTTGCTAAGTATAAAGATGTGAAAGGTGCGTTAATTCCTATATTACAGGATGTTCAGAGCCTTTATAATTATCTTCCTAAAGATGTCTTGGAATATATTGCAAAAAAAACCAATACACCAATTTCTGAAATCTATGGTGTTGTTACTTTTTATTCTTTATTTCATCTTAATCCGCGTGGCAGAAATATTATCCGTGTTTGTCAGGGCACTGCCTGCCATGTGCGTGGTGGTAAAACTATTTTGCAGGCATTGGAAAAACAATTGGGTATAAAAGCTGGACATACTACGGATGATTTGCGTTTTACTTTAGAAACAGTAGCTTGTATTGGCGCCTGTGGCTTGGCGCCTGTAATGCAGATTAATGATGATACTCATGGTCGTTTAACGACAGATAAACTTGCTGCTATTCTGGCAAGGTATAAATAAATGCGTGAGTTATCATTACACATTCTTGATATAGCTCAAAATTCTGTAGCAGCAGGGGCTAATTGTATTTGGCTGACAATTTGTGAAAATGAGAATGGATATTTTGTTTTTAGGGTGCGTGACAATGGCAGAGGAATGAGTAAAGATCTTCTGCAAAAGGTTAAAGATCCGTTTATTACGACACGTACAACACGCAAAATAGGTATGGGTATACCTTTTATTGATATGGTTACGCAGCAGTGCGGAGGATACATGGATTTGTATTCAGAGCCTGGAGAGGGAACGTTGTTGGCAGCTTACTTTGCTGCTGATAATATAGACAGACCGCCTTTGGGCAATATTGTCAGCAGTATTCAAATTTTGTTGGCTGGAACGCCGAAACTTGATTTAGAATTTGTTTACTGTGGCTTGAAGGGAAAACTAATATTCAGGACACAGGAGATACGTGAAATTTTGGGAGATGCCTGTGATTTTGCAAATCCTGAAATTTATAGTTGGTTTGGCAGTTATTTGTCAGAACAATTATCTATTATACAAGATAAGGGGGTATAGAATATGAAGAGTTTAGCAGATTTACATGCATTGAGAGATAAATTAAAGGCAGATATAAAATTACGTAAAAATTCGGGAACGAAAATAATTGTAGGTATGGGAACATGTGGAATTGCTGCTGGTGCACGTGAGGTTATGAGAGCAATTTTAGAAGAAATAGGCAAACGTCATCTTTTAGATGTTCAAGTACAGCAGACTGGCTGTATTGGTATGTGTGAAAAAGAAGTTTTGGTAGACGTAGTACGTCCTGGAGAAGCACGTATTACATATGGTAAAGTGCGTCCGGAGGATGTTGCAAAGATAGTTGCTGACCATGTTGTTAATGGAAGAATTGTTGAGGAACTTGTTGTAGGAAGAATGGAAGAGGAATAAAGAATAGACAGCTTGGCATGGGAGAGCCGGATAGTTGTTGAAGTAATAATATTGTGGAGGGAAATATTATGCAGCATATAAGAGCTCACGTATTAGTGTGCGGTGGAACTGGCTGTAAAGCTAATGGATCTAAAGAAATTCAGTTAACTTTTGCCAAGCAGTTGCAGAAATTTGGTTTGCAGAATGAAGTTATGGTAGTTGAGTCAGGCTGTCATGGCTTTTGTGAAAATGGACCTTTAGTTATAGTTTATCCTGAGGGAACTTTCTATTGCGGTGTTAAACCAGATGATGTTAAGGATATTGTTGAAGAACATTTATATAAAGGGCGTATTGTTCAAAGATTGCTCTATCATGAGCCTTTGAGTCAAGAAAAAGTTCCCCGTTATTCGGAAATTGGCTTTTATAAAAAACAGTATCGTCTTGTACTTGCGAATTGTGGTGCTATTAATCCTGAGTCAATAGAAGAATATATTGCTGTAGGTGGTTATGAAGCTTTGGCAAAAGCTGTAACGGAAATGACGCCACAAGAAGTAATTGATGAAGTAAAAAAATCAGGTTTACGTGGACGTGGCGGTGGAGGATTTCCAACAGGCTTAAAATGGCAGTTTGCTAAAAACTCTGTTAACGATAAAAAGTATGTTATCTGTAATGCAGATGAGGGAGATCCAGGTGCTTTTATGGATCGCAGTGTGCTTGAAGGCGATCCTCATCGTGTGTTAGAAGGAATGGCTGTCTGTGGATATGCAATTGGTGCTGATGAGGGCTATATCTATGTACGTGCAGAGTATCCGTTAGCTATTAAGCGTTTACGTTTGGCTATTACTCAAGCTGAAAAAATGGGACTTTTAGGAAAAGGCGTATTTGGCAGTGATTTTGATTTTACTATTCATATTAAAGAAGGTGCCGGTGCTTTTGTTTGTGGTGAAGAAACTGCATTGATGGCTTCTATAGAAGGGAAACGTGGAATGCCACGGCCGAGACCGCCATTTCCTGCTGTATCAGGTTTGTGGGGAAAACCAACTAATATTAATAATGTAGAAACATTTGCCAATGTAGCGCAGATTATTGTTCATGGAGCAGATTGGTATTGTCAGTTTGGTACAGAAAAATCTAAAGGAACCAAGGTTTTTGCACTTACTGGGAAAATAAATAATACAGGTTTAGCTGAAGTTCCTATGGGTATAACTATGCGTGAAATTATCTATGATATTGGCGGTGGAATAACTAATGGTAAAAAATTCAAAGCTGTTCAGATAGGCGGACCTTCTGGCGGATGTCTACCAGAAAGTATGTTGGATTTGCCAGTAGATTATGATTCCTTGATAGCTGCTGGTGCAATGATGGGGAGTGGTGGACTTGTCGTTATGGATGAAGATACCTGTATGGTAGATGTAGCAAAATTCTTCCTTAATTTTACGCAGTCAGAGTCCTGCGGAAAATGTACTCCCTGTCGTGAAGGTACCAAACGGATGTTAGAAATTCTTACTCGTATTACAGAAGGGCAGGGACGAGAAGGAGATATTGACCTTCTGGAAAATTTAGCAAAAAATATTAAAGAAACTGCTTTGTGTGGATTGGGACAGACTGCTCCTAATCCTGTTTTAAGTACTTTGAAATATTTTCGCCATGAGTATGAAGCTCATATTAAAGAAAAACGTTGTCCAGCAGGAGTCTGCGAGAAAATGCTGCATTATGAAATAAGTGACACCTGCCGAGGCTGCGGTTTATGTGCACGCCAATGTCCGGTTCAGGGTATTAGTGGAACGATTAAACAGAAACATATTATTGATCAAACTAAGTGTATCAAGTGCGGCGCCTGTATGACGGCTTGTCCGTTTAAGGCAATTACTAAGGCGTAAGGAGGCGTGCGGATAATGCAGATGGTAAATTTAACTATTGATGGTAAAGCAGTCCAAGCACCTGTTGGCAGCAGTGTTTTGGAAGCAGCCAGAGCAGCTGGTATATATATTCCTACACTTTGTTATCATCCTGATCTTCGTGCTGAAGGTGCCTGCCGTTTATGTATGGTGGAAGCAAGCGGAGCACGTACTTTAGTAGCTTCTTGTGTATATCCTGTTGCTGAAGGTATGGTAGTAAGAACCAATACTAACAAGGTAAGAGAAGCACGCAAGACAGTTATTGAGTTGCTGTTGACTAATCATCCTAAAGATTGTTTATGCTGTCAAAAGAACGGTGATTGTGAATTACAGCGTATTGCTGCAAATCTTGGAGTGCGTAAATTACGCTTTGATGGTGGAGAAATGAAAGCACATACGATAGACAGCAGTAATCCGTCACTTGTTCGTGACCAGGAAAAATGTATTCTTTGCGGTCGTTGTATACGTGTTTGCCGTGATGTTCAGGGAATGAGTGTATATAGCTTTGCAGGACGTGGCTTTAATACTATAGTATCAACAGCCTTTGAACATGATTTACTTAACAGTGCATGCAGTTATTGCGGTCAGTGTGCTTCTGTTTGTCCGACTGGTGCTATTGTTGAAAAAGATGATACAGATAAGGTTTGGCAAGCGCTTAATGATGAAAGAAAAATAGTTATTGTTCAAACTGCTCCTGCTGTACGTGTAGCTTTAGGAGAGGAATTAGGATTAGCTCCTGGTGAAATCGTTACTGGTAAGATGGTAGCAGCTTTAAAGCAGTTAGGTTTTGATAAAGTATTTGATACTAATTTTTCAGCTGATCTTACAATTATGGAAGAAGGTCATGAATTCCTGCATCGTTTGCAGCATGGGGGAGTGCTTCCTATGATAACTTCGTGCAGCCCAGGTTGGGTAAATATGATAGAAATGAAATATCCGGACTTATTGCCGCATCTTTCTACAGCTAAGTCTCCCCAACAGATGTTTGGCGCAGTAGCGAAAACATATTTTGCAGAAAAAACTGGTTTAGATCCAAAGAATATTGTCAGTGTATCTGTTATGCCTTGTACTGCAAAAAAAGCCGAAGCTGCTCGTGAAGAAATGTGTGCCAGTGGTTATAGAGATGTAGATATAGTTATTACTACGCGTGAGTTGGGCAGAATGATTCGTGAAGCAGGTATAGATTTTAAGGCTCTTACTCAGGCTGAGTTTGATTCTCCGCTTGGAACAGGTACTGGTGCAGCTGTCATTTTCGGTACTACCGGAGGTGTTATGGAGGCGGCATTGCGTACAGTTGCAGAAATTGTTGAGGGGAAAGAGCTGACAAAAATTGAGTATACAGAGGTTCGCGGTTTGGAACAGACTCGTGAAGCTGTACTGAGAATTGGAGAAAATACAGTAAAGATTGCGGTTGTACATACACTTAAATCAGCTAAACTTATGTTGGAAAAAATTAAGGCTGGTATTGCTGATTATCAGTTCATTGAGGTTATGGCTTGTCCGGGAGGATGTATTGGTGGCGGCGGACAGCCTGTGCCTATGGATGCTTCTGTAAGAAAAATTCGCAGAGATGCATTGATTGAATGTGACCGTAAAAGCAAATTACGAAAATCACATGAAAATCCAGAAATTAAAACACTTTATGAAACTTGGCTGGGTAAACCTCTTTCTGAGAAGGCGCATAGTCTTTTACACACACACTATCACGCTCAGAAACGCTGATTGTTCTATCTGGATAATACAAATCCCTCTTATCTTTCTTGAGATAAAGAGGGATTTTTGTAAATTTGTAAAGAAAAAGCTTGCGATGTTACAATTTTACTGGTATTATATATATTGTTGGCAATTGAGCGACTAATATTGCTTTAGGAAAATTAACTAAAAAAAGTGAAGTTTTTCTTCCTTTGTGTTATAATTGTAGCAGAACTGAAAAGAATTATACTGTAAATTTAAATGTTGGGAAAATATTTATTTAAATTAAGCAGGATTTTTCAGTAATGCGTCGAATTGACTATGTAGTCAAGTATGACATAATTGTGAAATACCTAGATAAAGGAAATATCTTGTTTGTGACACTGTGTGTTGCGACAAGTTATATCACAAGGGTTTCCCTTATAAAACATAATGTCCTAAATTAAAGGAGGAAGGTAAACATGATCGATATTAAAGATCGCATTTGTGACGTAGTGGCTGACAAAGTTATGAGCGCTGAAGCTGCTGCAGAATTCGTAAAAGATGGTGACAACTTAGGTGTCAGCGGTTTCACACCGTCTGGTTATCCGAAAGCTGTTCCTCTGGCTCTCGCTGAGAAAGCTAAAAAAACTCCTTTCAAAGTTAACGTTTGGACCGGCGCTTCTGTTGGCCCTGAAATTGACCAAGCAATGGTAGAAGCTGACTGCATCGACCGTCGTCTGCCTTATCAGACCAATGGTGCTATGCGTAAAGCTATTAATGCCGGTAAAGTAAAATATGCTGATATTCATCTGTCCCATATGGCTCAGATGGTACGTTATGGTTTCATGGCTGGCCGCCCGACTGGTCCTGATGTTGCAATCGTTGAAGTTTGCAAAATCAATGATCTTGGCAATGGTATGGTAGGTCTGATTCCGACTACTTCTATGGGCAACAGCTCTTCTTATGTAGCTGGTGCTAAAAAAGTTATCGTAGAAGTTAACACCACTCAACCGAAAGAATTGGAAGGTATGCATGATTCTTATGTTCCTCTGGATCCTCCGAATCGTCAACCTGTTCCTATCTGTGCTCCGGAAGACCGCATTGGTACTTCTTACATTCCCTGCCCGTTGGATAAAATCGTTGCAGTAGTTGCTTGCGATCGTCCTGACATCGTTCGTCCGTTGGGTGAAATTGATGAAGATGCTAAAAATATGGGCGCTAACCTCGTTAACTTCTTGAAAAATGAAGTTAAAGAAGGTCGTCTGCCGAAAAATCTGCTGCCGCTGCAATCTGGCGTAGGCTCTGTT
>CAZQQK010000038.1:0-16082 GCA_964595445.1 uncultured Phascolarctobacterium sp. | reverse complement strand
CCAGCATGTTCTTCTTTTGATATGTTTAAAAATTATCCTGAACGCGGCAATTATTTCAAAAAACTTGTCCATGAGCTGGAAGGAGGAAACAGCTAGTGAAAGTAATTCTTTCTGGTGGAGGTACTGGCGGTCATATTTATCCTGCTTTGACTATTGCTGATCAAATAAAAAAGCTGGAGCCGGAGGCACAGATAAGTTTTGTAGGCACTCAGCAAGGCTTAGAAAAGGATATTATTCCGCGTTATGGATATCCTCTTAAATTTATAGAAGTTGCTGGTTTTAAGCGCAGTTTTAGTTTTGATACATTTCGTAGTGTGGGAAAACTTTTTGCGGGACTTTATGATGCATGGAATATTATTCGCAGCGAAAAACCTGATTTGGTAATTGGTACTGGTGGTTATGTTTGTGGTCCTATAGTTTTTATGGCAGCACTGCATAATATTCCTTGCTGTATCCAAGAGCAGAATGCTATGCCTGGAGTGACTAATAAAATCCTGTCGCATTATGTGCGTAAAGTTTTTCTTGGATATAAGGAAGCTGGTAAGTACTTTCGTGGAAAGGCAGAATTGGAATATACCGGTAATCCGATTCGTACAGAAATATTGCAGTATACTCGCATTGAAGCTATTAAGGAATTAGGATTAGATCCTGAAAAAAAGACTATTTTAGTTTCTGGCGGCAGTCGTGGTGCACGCAGTATTAATAAAGCTATGTTGGAAGTAGAAATGGCACTTTCCGGTCGTCATGATGTACAGATATTGCATGCTGCTGGTGAAGCAAATTATGATTCATACATGGATGAATTAGAAAAACGCGGTAGTTTAGAGAAAAATATTGTTATTAAGCCATATCTGCATAATATGCCTGTGGCGTTGGCTGCTGCTGATTTAGCAGTATTTCGCTCAGGTGCGATAGGTTTGGCTGAGCTTATGGCTAAAGGAATACCATCCGTATTGATTCCTTATCCTTATGCTACAGCAAATCATCAGGAGTTTAACGCTCGTGCTGTGGAAGCTAAGGGTGCAGCAAAAGTAGTTTTAGATAAAGAGCTTACTGGTGAAAAAATTTTGGAGATTGTAGAGCATTTACTTGTTCATGAAGATGAATTACGAAAGATGCAGACTGCTGCTAAAACTCTTGGCAGACCGCAGGCTGCAGAGACTATAGCACGTAAAGCTGTAGCCTTAATAAAAAGGTAAGGGAGGGCCTCTAGTGGCAGAAAATAAATTATCTAACTTGCATAATATACACTTTATTGGTATAGGTGGTGCAGGGATGAGTGCAATTGCTTATGTGCTGATTAAACGCGGCTATGATGTAAGTGGTTCTGATTTGAATGCTGGTCATATGTCAGCACACTTGGCAGAACAAGGAGCAGTTGTTTATATGGGACATGCTGCCTGTCAAGTTGATGATGCGGAGGCTGTTGTTGTTTCTACTGCTATCCATCCTGATAATTCTGAGCTTATAGCTGCTGGAGAACGTGGTATTCCTGTGCTGCATCGCAGTGATGTGTTGGCGGAAATTATGAATGCTGCTGATGGTGTAGCTGTTGCTGGTGCGCATGGCAAAACTACTACTAGCGCTATGATTTCTTGTATTGCAGCTGAAAACGGCATTGATCCTACAGTTATTATTGGTGGAGAAGTAAATAGCTTAGGTGGCAATGCTCGTAATGGTAATGGTCGTTTTGTAGTAGCTGAAGCTGATGAAAGTGACGGCTCTTTTTTGAAACTTTATCCATATCTTGCTGTTGTTACAAACATAGAAGACGATCATTTGGATCATTATGGAACTGAAGAAAATATTTATCAAGCCTTCAAGCAGTTTATTGGTAATCTCAAAGATGGTGGTAAAGCCATTTTGTGTTTTGATAATCCTAAAGTGCGTCGTTTAGCGAGTGAGACTGATAAGGAAGTAATTACTTATGGTGCTGAGGATGAAGGTGCAGATTATACTGCTAAGGATATTTGTTATGATGTCAATGGGACTTTTTATAAACTATATTATAAAGAAAAATTTATTGCCGATGTAAAATTATCTGTTCCTGGAAGACATAATGTTCTTAATTCCTTGGGAGCTTTTGTTGCTGCTCGTGAAATGGGAATAACTACAGATAAAATTCTTTCTGTTTTGGAAAAATTTGGTGGAGCAAAACGTCGTTTTGAAACTAAAGGAAAAATTAATAATATTTGGGTAGTTGATGATTATGCACATCATCCTACAGAAATAGGCGTTACTTTGAAAGCTGCACGTCAGACAAAACCAAAACGTTTACTGTGCGTATTTCAGCCGCATCGCTATACAAGAACAAAGTTATTATTTGATGAATTCTGCCAATGCTTTAAGGATTGTGATGAACTTATATTGACTGATATTTATTCTGCTGGTGAAGCGCCTATTGCTGATGTAAGCAGTATGCATCTGGCAGAAAGCATCAAAGCTGCTACGGGACAGAACGTTATTTATATTGGAAAGCTTGCAAAAGCTGAGGAATATTTGGAATGTGTTGTTACATCAGGTGATCTTGTAATGACTATTGGTGCTGGTGATGTTTTCAAGATAGGCGAAGAATTAGTAAGAGAATTGGAGCGAATAGAAAAATGAATAAGCAGGATGTTGTTGCTGTTGTTTTAGGGGGACCATCTTCAGAAGCAGAAATTTCACGTGTTACGGGCAGTGCTATTGCTTGTGCTCTTCGTGAAAAAGGTTATAATGCTAAAGAACTTGAGCTGAATCCTTCTAATTTAATCAATGACCTTAGAGCAATGAAGGCAGAAGTAGTTTTTAATGCAGTTCATGGTAAATATGGTGAGGACGGTCGCTTACAGAGTATTTTGGAAGCAGCAGAAATTCCCTATACTGGTTGCGGAGTATTAGCTAGTGCGGTATCTATGGATAAATCAGCAACTAAACGTTATCTGCAGTCAGCCGGTATTGCTACTGCTCCTTGCAGAATCATCAACAAACGAGATGTTGTTGATTTTAAAGGATTAGCAGCAGAAATTATTACTGAATTTGGTATTCCTGTAGTAATTAAAGCTGCAACTCAAGGTTCAAGCATTGGTGTTATTATTCCTAAAGTTTCTGCTGAGGTAGAGCCTGCATTGATAGAGGCTTTTAAATATTCTTCTGATGTTTTAGCAGAAAAATGTATTGATGGAAAAGAACTTACTGTTGCTGTTATGGAAGAAAACGGCAAAGAAAAACCTCTGCCTGTTATTTGGATTGCTCCTCATTCCGGTGAATATGATTTTCATTCTAAATATACTAAAGGAGCTACAGATTATCATTGTCCTGCTCCTTTTGATGAAAAAACTACTAATTATATTCAAAGTGTGGCAGTATCTACATATAAGTTATTAGGATTAAGCGGTGTAGCAAGAATTGATATTATACTTGGAAATGATGGTATAGCTTATGTATTGGAAGCTAATACTGTACCAGGTATGACTGCAACAAGTCTTGTTCCTAAAGCGGCAGCAGCAGTAGGTATTTCTTTTCAGGATTTATGCGAAAGAATCTTATTGAGTGCACATAAGTAAACCTGTTTTTTTTGGAGGTGCGGCATGGATTCGTCTCAATCAATACGTGAGCGTCTGCACAGACGCAGACGGCAGAAATATTGGCGTTTGCTGCGCCTGCTTATAGGAACGTTTCTTTTGGTAATTGGTGTTTATTATGGATGGGGATATATACATAGTCCGAATTTTGCTTTTGGTACTGTCAGTATTCATGGCACAAGCCAGTTAACAGAAAGAGACGTTATCGGTCTTTCAGGAGCTGGTAAGCCGCCTTTAAACCTTTTCAATGTTAGTACAGGACGATTGAAAGATGCTTTGAATCATGATGTGCGGTTTAAAAGTGCTGAGGTTGTTTATCGTTTTCCTGCTACGTTACAGGTTATCGTTGAAGAAAGAGAACCTGCACTGTATGTTGCAAATTCTTATCATAGTTATCTTAAACTTGATTATAATGGTGTGGTCGTTAGCGTAACTGCAAGTATTCCAGATGCTAAAGCTCCAGTGTTAGTTGGAGTTCAGTGCGGTAATATATATATTGGAGATACAGTAGATAATTTCTGCATACAGAATATATTGAAATTTTTGCAGCGGCTTGATCCAGAGGCTTTAAAGTGCATTGGTGAAATTACTGTTGATAGTAGGCAGGAGGTCAAGCTGAGAATGACAAACAGCTTTCCGATACTGTTGGGAAGTGCACAAATGCTGCCGGAAAAAGCTATAGTTTTTATGACGGTATTTAATGAAATAAAGGATAAAAATATTAAAGCAGAATATATTGATTTAACTTTTGCAAAACCATATATTAAATTACTGCCGTCGCAGGCTGACAGCAGTCCTGTAAAATAAAGATGAGGGATAAAAAATGAAGGAAATTTTTACTATGGATTTTAAAGGCAAAATTTTAATTGCTCTTGTATTCATAGTGCTTGGTTTTATGCTTTCTGTACAGTATAAAACAACGGAACGGCAGCGTTCTATCCGTATGGAAAGGGTAGAAGATTTGTCGGAACGGTTAAAGATTATGGAAGCAGAGAATAAGCAGTTGCTTTCTGAATTAGATAATCTGCGTGCAGGTAATCAGAGCAATCCTGCTGATGAGCGTATGAAGTTGATGGCGGGGACGACTGATGTTGAGGGTTCTGGTGTAGAAATTATACTTGATGATAGCAATATAGCTAAAAAAGCTAATGAAAATCCTAATCTGTATATTATTCATGATGAGGATTTACTCCGTGTACTTAATGAGCTGCGTGCTGCTGGTGCAGAAGCTATATCTCTTAATGATCAAAGAATAGTTGCTATGAGCGAGGTGCGTTGTGCTGGCCCTACAGTTTCCGTAAATAATGTGCGTAGTGCGCCTCCTTATGTAATTAAAGCTATAGGGGCACCTAAGACTTTGATGAGTGCCTTACGTTTGCGCGGCGGTGTTGTAGAAACATTTGAGTTTTGGGGAATTCAGGTAAAAATAAAATCAGATGACAAAATACATATACCGGCTTTAAAAGTTCCACGAAGCTTTGAATATGCCAAAACAGTGGAACCTAAGGAGGATAAAAAATGATTTACTATGCAATCATTGGTCTGCTTTTAGGGGTAGCTGCTGGTATTTATTGGCCTTATAGTGTACCGCCGGAGTATGCACGGTTGTTGGCTGTTGCAGTAATGGCTGGTCTTGATGCAGTGCTTGGCGGTGTACGTGCATCTATGGAAGGGCATTATGATACTGAAGTTTTTATTTCTGGATTTTTTATTAATGGTATTTTAGCAGCATTTCTTTGTTATGCTGGTAATTTGATTGGAATAGATCTTTATCTTGTAGCAGTACTGATTTTTGGTATGCGGATTTTTCAAAATTTGGCTATTATACGTCGTCTGTATATGGGCAAATAACGTAAAGAAGATATTAATTTTTTTTATATTGCTAGCAGGAAAATTTTACTTACTTGTTGAATACTATAAGATAAATTGCTTTATTATGGATACCCATAGCTTAAGGGGGACGCGAATATGTTTGATGATGTAGAAACTACTAATCATACCTTGGCAAAAATCAAGGTCATCGGCGTAGGCGGTGGCGGAAATAACGCTGTTAACCGTATGATTTCAGCTGGTGTAGAAGGTGTTGAATTTATTGCTGTAAACTGTGATGCACAGGCTTTGGTGTTATCTAAAGCTGAAACAAAGATTCAAATTGGTGAAAAGCTCACTAAAGGTTTAGGTGCTGGTGCTAATCCTGAAATTGGTGAAAAGGCTGCGGAGGAATCACGGGAACAGATTATTGAGGTTCTTAAAGGTGCAGATATGGTTTTTGTTACTGCTGGTATGGGCGGCGGTACTGGTACAGGTGCTGCTCATATAGTTGCTGACTGTGCAAGAGAAGTCGGTGCACTTACTGTAGGTGTAGTTACAAAGCCTTTTAGTTTTGAGGGTCGTCGTCGTTTTAATCAGGCAGAAAATGGTATTGTTAATCTTAAGGAAAAAGTAGATACGCTTATTACTATTCCTAATGATAGACTATTTCAGGTTATTGACCGTCGTACTTCCATGTTGGATGCTTTCCGCATTGCTGATGATGTACTGCGTCAAGGTGTGCAGGGTATCTCAGATTTAATAGCTATACCTGGTTTGATTAATGTTGACTTTGCCGATGTAAAAACTATTATGGCTAATGCTGGCAGTGCTTTAATGGGTGTTGGTACAGCTAAGGGTGAAGGCGGTGCTAAAGCAGCTGCTGAAACTGCAATAAAAAGTCCTTTGCTCGAAGCTTCTATAAAGGGTGCTAAAGGTGTACTGCTGAATGTTACAGGCGGCAGGGATTTATCTCTGTTTGATGTAAATGATGCATCTGATATAATTACTGGTGCTGTTGATCCTAATGCTAATATTATCTTTGGTGCTGTTATTGATGAATCCTTGGAGGATGAAATTCGTATAACTGTTATTGCAACAGGTTTTGAAAAAGAAAATCCTGAAACAAAAGATGTTGCTGTAAAAGGCAAAGTTAATGATGTGAGAAGAGAATCTGTTATTAGACCTTTTGAAAAAGATAATGAGATTCCACCATGGCTTCGCAGTCGTTAATTAAGAGGGAGGAAGCTTTATGAAGTGTCCGTTTTGTTCTTACCGTGACAGTCGTGTAGTAGACAGCAGAGCGGTAGAGGAAAGCAGTACAATCCGCCGTCGACGTGAATGTCCTCAATGTGGCAGAAGATTTACTACATATGAAAAATATGAAGAAACACCATTGGTTGTCAGTAAAAAGGACGGACGACGAGAACTGTTTGACGCTAAGAAGCTATTGGCAGGTTTATTAAAAGCATTTGAAAAACGCCCTGTCCCTTATGAGAAAATTCAAGAAATTGCAGATTGCATCGAAAGGGAACTGCGTATGAGTTTAGAAGCTGAAATCCCTAGCGAGCAGATTGGCGAATTGGTTATGCAGCATTTAGAAAAAACTGATCAAATTGCGTATGTGCGTTTTGCCTCTGTTTATCGTCAATTTGCTGATGTACGTAATTTTATGCAGGAACTGGAACGTATTATGCAGAAAAATAATAAAATAGAGTAGAGGTAATAGATATGAAAAAATTTTGTTGTTTGGCTTTGCTTACTGCCATATTTACAGCAGGATTTGCAGCTTCTGCTGTAGCTAAGGAAAGATTATTTACATTTTCCAATAATAATAAAAATGCAGCTAAAGAAGTAAACTATTATCTTGATCAGGGTGCTAAGGTTGTTTTTATGGATACAGCTGCTAAGACTACCGACAGCACTGTTATTATTACTGTTGTTTTAGATATTCCTATTGGTGTTGCTGCTTACCAAGATTAGGAAGTACTTTAATATGTAAATATATCAAGCACCTATAAGCTTTTTGATGTGATTTCGTTTGTTAGACGATATTCTGACTCTTAGAAAATCATGCTGAAATTTAGTTTATAGGTGTTTTTTTCTTTAAGTTTTTGTGTCCTATGTATTTTAATGCTGTTAGTGTGTTATAATATACATATAAATATAGATTGGGAGAGATATATGGTTTATTGTTTGTTGGCTTTGGTCATAGTTATTATTGACCAAATGACTAAATATTATATATTAGAACATTTTAGTTTAGGAGAAAGCGTACCTGTAATTCAAAATATTTTTCATTGGACGTTTATTTTAAATCCAGGAGCTGCTTTTGGAATGTTAGAGGGAAACCGTTGGCTGTTTGTTGTGATAGCATGTGCTGTGATTGTTGGAATTTGGTTTATGAGAAAGGAAGTTGTTGCCAATGGTGTTGGAACTTGTGTAGGAACAGCATTATTTGTTGGTGGAGCAGTTGGAAATCTTATTGATAGGGCAGTTAATGGTGTAGTAATTGATTTTTTCGATTTTCGAATTTGGCCGGTCTTTAATGTAGCTGATATAGCAATTTGTACAGGAGTAGGTTTGATTATATGGAGTATTTTGAAAATGGAACTGATTGTGAACAAGAAAAATTAATAATTGATGAGCAGTATGCAGGTCAGCGTGCAGATATAGCTTTAGCTGCTCTATTGGATATTTCACGTTCTAATATGCAGAAATTATTGGAAGAAGGTCTTGTTGTTCGTGGCAGTAAGGTACTGAAATCTAACTATAAACTCAAAGTTGGTGAAGAAGTGTGTATTTCATTGCCTGAATTGCAGCCGTTAGATGTTCAGCCGGAGAATATTCCGCTGGATATTATATATGAAGATGAAGATGTAGTAGTTGTAAATAAAGCACGAGGGATGGTTGTACATCCTGCTGCTGGAAATTATAACGGCACTTTGGTAAATGCCTTGCTTTTTCATTGTAAAAATCTTTCCGGAATCAATGGTGTTATTCGACCAGGTATTGTACATAGGCTTGATAAGGATACCAGCGGTATTATGATTTGTGCTAAAAATGATGCAGCACATTTATCGTTATCTAAGCAAATTCAGGAGAAAACAGCCAAACGAACATATTTAGCTGTTGTACGTGGTAATATAAAAACAGACAGCGGTGTTATTGATACTCAGATAGCACGAGATAAAAATGATCGCAAGAAAATGGCAGTAGTTAAAGAGGGCGGTAGAAATGCTGTAACAGAATATGAAGTACTGGAACGTTTTGGCAAATATACAATTGTGTGTTGTCGTTTACGTACAGGACGCACTCATCAGATTCGAGTACATATGGAGTACCTGGGTTATCCTTTGGTAGGAGATCCTAAGTATTCTCCGATGAAAGTACCGTTTTCTATTCAAGGACAGGCTTTGCATTCACAAACATTAGAATTTATACATCCTCGCACAGGAGAAGAATTAAGCTTTGAAGCTCCTTTGCCTGAGGATATGCAGAAAATAGTTACTAGACTGCGTTTAGGACAGTTTAATTGATTTGCAGTGTATAATTCATAAAGAAAATAAATAAAAATTTTGAGGTGAATAAAATGAGTAATTTTGTTAAGAAAAATGTTATTATGGATGCCGATGCTATGCGTAGAGCTATTGTGCGTATTTCTCATGAAATAATTGAAAGAAATAAGGGTGTAGACAATGTTGTATTAGTTGGCATACGTACTCGCGGTGTTCCTATCGCTTTGCGCTTAGCAGCAGCTATTAAAGAAATTGAAAATGTTGAGTTACCCGTAGGTATGTTAGATATTACCTTATATCGTGATGACTTATCAACCTTGGCTTATAATCCTATTGTACATGGAACTGAAATTGATATTGATCTAAACGGCAAAACAGTTATTCTTGTTGATGATGTATTGTATACAGGTCGTACTATACGTGCAGCTCTTGATGCTGTTATTGATATGGGACGTCCAAAAAATATTCAATTAGCAGTACTTATTGATCGCGGTCATCGTGAGCTGCCTATTCGTGCAGACTTTGCAGGCAAGAATGTTCCTACATCTCATAAAGAGGCTATTAACGTCTATCTGGCAGAAGAAGACGGTATAGATGAAGTAGCTATTGGTGATTTTGAATAAAAATTAGATATTAAAATATTTTGGGAGATAAAATTATGCAGCAGGTAAGAATTTTACGTAATGAGGCTCTTGGAAAAACTATAGTAAAAAAACTTAAGCAACGAGGATTTGAAGCCTTTTATTGTGTTGATAAACAGGCTGCTTTATTGCAGGTATTGCAGCTTATTCCTGCTGAAAATGTTGTTTCATGGGGTGGTTCTGTTACTTTAGCTGAAATGGGAATTTTGGAGACAGTAAAAAAACGCAATCCTGTAATCGACAGAGATACTGCTAAAACTCTTGATGAAAAAGTTGAAATCATGCGTAAGTCATTACTGTGTGATACGTTTTTAATGAGCAGTAATGCTGTTTCCGCTGACGGACAGTTGGTAAATATAGATGGAAACGGCAATAGAGTAGCAGCTTTGTGTTATGGTCCTAAGCAGGTTATTGTTATTGTTGGATTAAATAAAGTTGCAGGCTCTTTGGAAGCAGCAATGGATAGAGTGAGAAATATTGCTGCACCTATTAATGTTCAACGATTTGCTGATGCAGTTACACCTTGCAAAAAGACAGGCTTATGTTCTGATTGTCAATCTGCTGACAGCATTTGTGCTCAAATTGTGGTTACGCGCCGCAGTCGGCCTGAGGGTCGGATTAAGGTTATTCTTGTAGGTGAAAACTTAGGCTTTTAAAGAATATATGTTTTAATAATAAATTGTTTATTGGAAAGGAGTTGTTGGCATAAAATACCAGCAGCTCCTTTTTGTTAATGAAAGCAGGTGAAAAAATGTCTCGTACAGTAATCTTGTTATTGGATTCCTTTGGTATTGGCACTGCACATGATGCAGCTGATTTTGGCGATGAAGGAGCAGATACACTAGGACATATTTGTGAATGGTTTACGAAAAATCCTCGTTTAGCAGGAGATAAGATTTTACCGCTGTATTTACCGCATCTTGCAGAGCTTGGTTTGCAGGCAGCCGCAGAATTAAGCAGAGGAAGTGATCTTCCGGCAGATTTAGGTGCATTACACAGTATAGGTGCTTGTACTTATGCTCAAGAGGTTAGTCGCGGTAAAGATACGCTTAGCGGACATTGGGAGATAAGTGGCGTACCTGTCAATTTTGATTGGGGATATTTTCCTAATATACCACATTGCTTTCCAGAAGAATTAGTAGAAATGCTTATCAAACAAGGAAAAATACCGGGAGTTTTGGGTGAATGTCATGCCAGCGGTACAGAAATCATCAAAGATTTAGGTGAAGAACATTTACGCAGCGGTAAACCTATAGTTTATACTTCAGCAGATAGCGTTTTGCAAATTGCTGCACATGAACAGGTTTTTGGACTTCAGCGTTTATATGATTTATGTAAAGTGGCTTTTGAGTTAGTAAAGCCTTATAATATTGCACGCGTAATAGCACGGCCTTTTATTGGAAATAGTTCTGCTGATTTTATAAGGACTATAAATCGTCATGATTATGCCGTTCCAGCACCGGAGCAAACGTTACTGGACAAAATGGTAAAAGCAGGAGGCAATGTTTATGCTGTAGGCAAAATAGCTGATATTTTTGCTCATCGTGGTATTACAAAGCACTATGCCGCCGGTGGTCTTGATAAATTGGTAGAAGCTACAAAACAGGCTGTTATTGATGCACCCGAAAATACCATTGTTTTTACTAATTTTGTAGATTTTGATTCTTCATATGGGCATAGACGTGACATTAAGGGATATGGTGAAGCTTTGGAATATTTTGACAGAAGATTGCCAGAGATTACTTCTTTACTTAAATCTACTGATTTACTTGTTTTAACAGCTGATCACGGCAATGATCCCAGCTGGATCGGGAGCGACCATACACGTGAAAAGATACCAGTATTATTTTCTGGGGCGGGTGTACCTTGTAAACTTTTAAAACCAATGCATACTTTTGCAGATATTGGTCAGACAATAGCATCTTTTATGGGAATAGAGGCTCTTGATACTGGGAATAAAGCAGAAATTTTTAGCATAGAAGGTGATGATTATGACTAAAGAAAAATTTTATGCAGGAAAAGACGAAGTACTTTATCATTTGGGGTTTGCAGCATCAGCCTTAGAAGGAACTAAAATTGCTGTACTTCCTGGTGACCCAGGCAGAGTAGAACCGCTAGCTGTAAAATTGGGAAGTAATGCACATTTTATTACCGCTCACCGTGAGTATACAAGTTGGCTTACCTACGTTGGCAGTAAGCCTGTACTTGTTTGTTCTACAGGTATGGGAGGTCCTTCTGTTGCTATATGTTTAGAAGAACTGGCACGTATGGGAATCACTACAGTTATTAGAGTAGGAACAACAGGAACTATTCAGGAAAATATTGACTTAGGAGATGTAATCATTAATCAAGCGGCGGTACGTTTGGATGGAACATCCTATCATTATGCACCAGGGGCTTTTCCTGCTGTTGCTGATTTTGATATAATAACAGCTTTAATGAAAGCTGCAAAATCTGCTGATGTTTCCTGTCATTTGGGAATTTCTGTTTCTAGTGATACATTTTGGCCGGGACAGGAGCGGTATGATAGTTTTACTGGCTATGTTCCGCGTAGCTTTCAAGGAACGCTGCAGGAATGGCAAAAATTAGGAGCATTAAATTATGAAATGGAAACATCAGCGTTGTTTGTGGTATCTCAGGCACTTGGCATTAAGGCTGGTGCTGTCTGCGGGGTAGTAGTGAAACGCACTGAAAGTGAAAGTGTAGCTCCTATAGATATTTATAATCGGGCACTAAATAATCTTGTTAAGGTAACATCAGGAGCACTGGTAGCATTATTGTAATAAAATTGAGGTGTACAGTTATGATGAGTATCAGGAAAAATTTATTTTTATTTTGCTATACGCTATTAACAATAACGATGATGTTTTTTCCGCAAATGGCACAAGCTGAATTTCCGGAACGTCCAGTTGGTTTTGTTGTTATTGACAATGACAGCAGTGTAGATGGCAATGTTTATAAATCGTGGCGGCAGGTAGTAAAGTGGGCATATCATTTTCCTCATTATAAGCTGGTGGATGACGGTCTACCTCAGCAGTTGGTAAGTAAAAATGTACGTGAAGGTATCAAGCTTGATAAGATATCGATGTCTGCTTTGGCAGAAAAAAGTAAAGTAGATGTACTTGTTGTTGCGCGTATTAATGAAATGGATGAGATAATAGTTTCTGGCTGGATTAGTCATTTTGAGCCTGAATCTTACGTGCGTGTTGTTGCTGATGCAGATCTTTTTATTTATAAAAAAGATGGAGAAAAATTTTTAAAGAAAAAAGTACGTGAACATGAGCTGCATGAGATGGCTAATTATGAGAAACCTGTTGAAATTATAAAATGGGAATTATCTAAATTGGTTAATACTATAGAAAATCGACCAATTATTGGCAGTTGATAAATAGTAAATTTATGTATATCTTATTAAGCCGGTTTTAAAATTTATGTCATTACTGGCTTATTTGATTTTTAATTTACCTATTTTTGAAATATTAATGAATAAATCAGGGAGAGGTTGTATAATTTCAACAAAATAAACTATAAACCTATTATATAGTATATGAGGTGAGAAATTTATGAATATATTAGTTACAGGAGGGGCTGGGTATATTGGTTCGCATACTGTAATTGAGTTAGTAAATGCAGGACATAATGTTGTTGTTATTGACAGCTTGGTAAATTCCAGCAGACAAGCATTGTTTTGCGTAGAAAAAATTATTGGTAAAAAAATACCGTTTTATGAAATAGATATCCGAAATTATAGGGATGTGGAGAAGGTATTTCTTGATAATACTTTTGATTGCTGTATTCATTTTGCGGGACTTAAGGCTGTTGGTGAATCTGTAAAAAAACCATTAGAATATTATAATAATAATATTACCGGTACTTTAGTGCTGTTGAAAGTTATGCGTAAATATGGCTGTAAAAATCTAGTGTTCAGTTCTTCGGCTACTGTTTATGGCAATCCTGCTGTAATACCGATTACAGAAGACTGCCCAAAGGGAGTATGCACAAATCCTTATGGTCAGACTAAATTTATGCTGGAAAGAATATTGTGCGATCTTCAGTTTGCTGAAAAAGATTGGAATATAGTTTTGCTGCGTTACTTCAACCCTATTGGTGCTCATAAAAGTGGCTTAATTGGAGAAAATCCTAGTGGTGTTCCTAATAATCTTATGCCTTATGTTACACAAGTTGCGGTAGGAAGATTAAAACAGCTTACTGTTTTTGGCAATGATTACCCAACGTCGGATGGTACAGGAGTACGCGATTATATTCATGTAGTGGATCTTGCCAGAGGACACGTAAAAGCATTGCGGGCAATAGCTGACAAATGCGGTTTAGAGGTGTATAATTTAGGTACTGGAGTTGGTTATTCTGTGCTGGATTTGCTGAAGGCTTTTGAGCGAGTAACAGGTAAGCGGATACCCTATGTGATAGGACCTCGTAGAGAGGGAGATATTGCTGTTTGTTATGCTGATTCCACTAAAGCTTGGAGAGAGCTTGGTTGGAAAGCTGAATATGGTCTTGAAGATATGTGCCGTGATTCTTGGAGATGGCAGGAGAGCAATCCTAATGGCTTTAATTAAATAGATTCAGCGAAAAAATTTTTGAGAAAATGAGGAAGTATGTATGTGTGGAATAGTAGGATTTTGTGGAAATAAACAAGCTGCACCTATTTTGCTTGACGGCTTGTCTAAACTGGAGTATCGCGGTTACGATTCTGCTGGCTTGGCAGTGCGTGATGGCAGTACACCTGTGCAGGTAGTTAAAGCTAAAGGACGATTAAAAGAGTTATATGCTAAAACAAATGGGGGACAGAGCTTAGTAGGTACCTGTGGTATTGGTCATACAAGATGGGCTACGCATGGTGAGCCTTCAGAAACTAATGCACATCCGCATATAAGTGCTGATGGCAATGTTGTTGCTGTGCACAATGGTATTATTGAAAATTATCAGGAGCTTAAAGAAAAATTGCTGCACAATGGCTATACTTTTTATTCTGAAACAGATACAGAAGTGGCAGTAAAGCTTATTGATTATTATTATAAGAAATATGAGCATACTCCTACAGAAGCTTTAAGCCATGCTATGGTTCGTATTAGAGGTTCTTATGCTTTAGCTGTAATGTTCAAGGAATATCCTGGTGAATTTTATGTTGCACGTAAGGATAGTCCTATGATTATTGGTGTACATGATGGTGAATGTTATGTTGCCAGTGATGTTCCCGCAATTTTAAAATATGCACGTAATGTTTATTATATTGGTAATTTAGAGATGGCACGTCTTGTTGACGGCAAGGTTAATTTCTATAATCTTGATGGTGATGAGATTGAAAAGCAGCTGACGGAAATAAAGTGGGATGCAGAAGCAGCAGAAAAAGCTGGCTTTGAGCATTTTATGATGAAAGAAATACACGAGCAGCCTAAAGCTGTAAGAGATACATTAAATTCTGTTCTTATAGATGGTAAGCTTGATATGAGTTCCGTAGGTCTTAGTGATGAGGACATAAAACAGATAGAACAGATTTGTATAGTAGCTTGCGGTTCTGCATATCACGTTGGAGTAGCAGCACAATATGTTATTGAGGATTTAGCTAAAATTCCAGTTCGGACTGAACTGGCATCAGAATTTAGATACCGTAAGCCTCTGCTTAATAAAAAAGAGTTAGTTATTGTTGTAAGCCAGAGTGGTGAAACAGCAGACAGCTTGGCTGCTTTGCGTTTGGCTAAAGATAAAGGTATTAAAACGCTGGGAATAGTCAATGTTGTGGGCAGTTCTATTGCCAGAGAAGCAGCTAATGTTTTTTATACACTTGCCGGCCCGGAAATTGCTGTTGCTACTACAAAAGCTTACAGCACACAGCTTGTTGCTGCATATTGTTTGGCTATACAGTTTGCAAAGGTTAGGGGTACTATTGATGAATATAAGTACGATGAACTTTTGCGAGAATTAAGTCAGTTGCCTGAAAAAATTCAAAAGATTATTGAGGATAAAGAGAGAATACAATGGTTTGCTGCTAAACAGGTCAATGCTAAAGATATTTTTTTCATCGGCAGAGGTTTAGACTATGCTGTAAGTCTCGAAGGCAGTTTAAAAATGAAAGAAATTTCTTATATTCATAGTGAAGCTTATGCTGCGGGTGAACTCAAGCACGGCACGATAAGTTTAATTGA
This sequence comes from uncultured Phascolarctobacterium sp., assembly GCA_964595445.1. Classification (GTDB taxonomy): domain Bacteria; phylum Bacillota; class Negativicutes; order Acidaminococcales; family Acidaminococcaceae; genus Phascolarctobacterium_A. The sequence continues at coordinate 387 of CAZQQK010000038.1, read as the reverse complement.
AAATGGTACATTGGTTATTGGGGTTCTTACTCAAAGTGAACTTTATGAAAAAACTGTCAGCAATATGGTGGAATGCAGAAGTCGTGGTGCATATCTGATGGGTTTGACAAGTTACGGTAATTATAATATTGAAGATACTGCTGATTTTACCGTTTATATTCCTAAAACAGATGAGCATTTTATGACTAGTTTAGCTGTTATTCCTTTACAGCTAATGGGATATTATGTAAGTGTTGCTAAAGGGTTGGATGTTGACAAACCGCGTAATTTAGCTAAGAGCGTTACTGTAGAATAAAAAATCAAAAACAAGCTATCTTAAATTTATTTTTGTATTGTAAATTTAAAGATAGCTTGTTTTTATATATATAAAGAAAAAATACTAATAGT
>CAZQQK010000037.1:0-16171 GCA_964595445.1 uncultured Phascolarctobacterium sp. | reverse complement strand
GAGGAACATATCCATCAGCATCCAAATAAGAAAAAAGTTGTAAACAGACTAGCACGTATTGAGGGACATGTTCGTTCTATAAAAAATATGGTGGAGAATGAGCGTGATTGCTCTGATGTTCTTATTCAGATTGCTGCTGTTCGTAAGGCATTAGATAATGCTGCAAAAGTAATTTTGAAAGATCATCTGGAACATTGTATCTTGCATGCTATTGAACAAGGAGATAGTACTAAAAGTTTAGAGAATTTTGAAAGTGCTATTGATCAGTATTTGCGTTAAATTTACTTTTTATACAAAGCGTTGCTGTAATTTTGGCACAAAAAGCAGTAAGAAACCGCTGCGTGCTATATAGAAGATGAGAAATGACAGCCAAAGACCTATATTGCCATAAATAGGTATGAGCGTAAAATGGGCCGTCAGATAACAGCTTCCAATGATACAGCATTGATATAAGTATAGTTGCCCAAGTGACCTAAAACCGCTGTGTCTATAGTACCCATCATAGATGTAGCCATAGTAGATAATGTAAAAGGCAGACTTGTTTTTATAAACTTCATATGAGATAATTTCATTGTTATAATATATTCCTAATAAAATATTTTACTAATACAATAACCCCATATAGGGGATGAATCAAGGCAAAGAAATATTACAAAATTAATATATACATAATTAAGAGAAGGTTATAACATGGCTATTTTACCAATTTTTATACCGCATGCAGGTTGTCCGCATCAGTGTATTTTCTGTAATCAAAAAACTATCAGTGGTCATTCAAAGGCTGCGATTGCCTATGCAAGTTTTCAAATTGAACGTTGGCTGCAATGGATGAAACCTAATATATTAAATGAAGCGGCTTTTTATGGTGGGAGCTTTACTGGTTTACCTTTGGATTTACAGGAAGAGTTATTGCAATTAACCGATAAATTGATAATGGAAGGATTTATTGGCAGTGTACGTCTATCAACTAGACCGGATTATATTGATGCAACAAGATTAAAGCTATTAAAAAAGCATAGTGTGCGGATGGTGGAGTTGGGAGTACAGTCATTAGATGACAGAGTTTTGCAAAAAGCGGAACGTGGACATACCTCCCAACAGGTTGTAGAAGCGATGAAACTTTTAAAAGAAAATGATTTTTTTACTGGTATTCAGCTTATGGTGGGTTTACCAATGCAGGATTTTGCGAGTGTGAAGACAACAGGTGAACAGGCAGCTTTTTTACAGCCAGATATAGCGAGAATTTATCCTGTTTTGGTAATAAAAGATACACAGTTAGCACGGGAATATATGTCTGGAAATTATATGCCTTTAACTTTGGAAGAAGCGGTTATACAGTCTGCATGGCTATATCGCAGGCTGACACAGTCAGATATTAATGTTATTCGTGTTGGTTTGCAGGCAGATGAGGAATTGTGTTCGCCAGGTAATATTTTAGCAGGACCATTTCATCCAGCAATGGGCGAGCTTGTAAAGAGCCGAATTTTACGTGATGACTGTACGAAAAAAATAGCTTTTTTATATGAAAAAGGGTTAAGATGCGTAGATATTTATTGTTCTTATAGTTTGGAATCAAAATTGCGAGGACAAAAAAATGATAATTTACGTTTTTGGCAGCAGCAATATCCTGGAATAAAGTTAAGAATAATACATGAGAAAGCGGATGGTATCAGAATATGTCCAAGTGCGAATCTTTAAAACCTATTGTAGATAAGGACAGTAGAGTTTTAATTCTTGGTTCAATGCCAGGTAGAAAATCTTTAGAATTGCAGCAGTATTATGCACATCCGCAGAATCGTTTTTGGAAAGTGTTGTCTGTTTTGCTTCGAGAAGATGAACCTTTGAAATATGAAGACAAAAAGAATATGCTTCTGAGGTACCATATTGCTTTGTGGGATACTTTATCATTTTGTGAACGAGATGGCAGTTTAGACAGTGCGATAAAAAATGAACAGCCTAATGCTGTTTGCGAATTTTTAGAACTATATCCGCAGATAACTGCTGTTTTTTGTAATGGTGGGAAGGCTGCGACAGCTTTTAAAAAAATATTTTGCTGGTAAATTATCTAAAAATACAGCTGTATTTTTTCTTCATTCTACAAGTCCAGCTAATGCACGTATGAATTTGGATGCGTTGGCAAATGAATGGCAGTTAATTTTGAATTATTTATCGTAAGTACAGTAGATAGAGTATTAATTGTTGATAAATTATGATAAAATAAATAGATATTATAATTAATTATAGAAATAGGTGATTGTTGGTGCGTTTAAAGTCTTTTTCAACCTATGGCTTTAAATCTTTTGCCGATAAAACTGAATTAAGCTTTGATAAAGGGATTACTGCTGTTGTTGGACCTAATGGCTCAGGAAAAAGTAATATCTCTGATGCTATTCGCTGGGTATTAGGTGAGCAAAGTGCCAAATATTTACGTGGAAGTAAGATGGAAGATATTATTTTTTCGGGAAGCAGCAAAAGACGTGCTTTAGGTGTAGCAGAAGTTACTGTTGAATTTGATAATAGTGACGGTACGTTGCCCTTAGAATTCGAGCAGGTCAGTATTTCTCGCCGTATTTTTCGCAGTGGTGACAGTGAATATGCAATTAATAAGAAAAGCTGCCGTTTAAAAGATATTATTGATTTGATGGCTGATACTGGTCTTGGTAAAGGCTCTATGTCTATAATTGGTCAAAATAAAATAGATGAAATTCTTAACAGCCGTGCAGAAGATAGACGCAGTTTGTTTGAGGAAGCTGCTGGAATTGCTAAATATCGTTTACGCAAAAAAGATGCTGTTAAGCGTTTGGACGATACGGCAGATAATCTTATTCGTATTAATGATATACGCAGTGAGGTTGATGCTCAGGTAGAGCCTTTGGCTAAAGCTGCAGAAAAAACACATCAGTATAATAAGCTGACAGAAGATTTACGTTTATGTCGTTTATCTGTACTTTTACATAAGCTTGATGCTATGAAAGCAGAAGATAAAGCTTTGCAGGAAAAAAAGAATTCTGTTGCTGATGAATATGCCAGGCAGGCTGCTGTTTTAAGTACTCATCAGGCTGAAGCTGCAGATTTACAAAGACAGCTTGACAGAATTACTGATAAATACAGTCAGTTGCTGGAAGAAATTAAGCTTAAAGAAACAAACTTGGAAAAGTTGCGTGGTAGGCAGGGAGTTTTGGATGAACGTATTAATCAAAGTAAAAAAGCCACAATACGACTTGAAGAACGTAATATAAAAACTGAGCAACAGATACAAGAACAAGAAGAAAAAATGCAAGAGCTGGCTGTTGAATATGATTTGATAGAGAAAAAACGTAAAGCTGCATTTCTTCAAGTAGAGTGTTTGAAACGTGAGCGTGAAGAAGCAAGCCGTCAGTTGGAACAGATAAAACAGGACAATACCAGCGCACAGTCAGAGTTTTTTAGTGGTATGCAGCAGTTGCTAAAAATGCGTAATGATTTGCGAACTTTAGAGCAGGAGCAGGAACAACGAGTTCGTAGGCGTGAATTGTTGAAAAAAAGCATTGATGAAGCAGAAGAAACTGTAGCTAGAGCTGAAGAAAAATATAATTTATTCTTGGAGCAGCAGGCACGATGTACACATGAAATGGAATTATTACAAAAAAATGGTATTGATGTACGTGCAGCTTATGAAGAAATAAAAAAACAAATACAGTTGATTGTAGCTAATCAACAACAATGTCAGCGACAGTTAACAACAGCAGAAACTAAAGAAGAAAGTCTTAAACGTTTGCAGAAAAGTTATGAAGGTTTTGGCTATGGCATAAAGAATGTAATGCAGTCTGTTGAGCCGTGGAGAAAGAATATTATAGGCGTAGCAGCAGAGCTTATTAGAGCAGAAGATAAATTTGTTACCGCTATTGAAACAGCTTTAGGTGAAGGTGCACAGAATATTGTTTCTCATGATGCTGCTACAGCTAAAGCTGCTATTGCTTATTTAAAACGCCTTGGCGGCAGGGCTACGTTTCTTCCGTTAGACACGGTGCAGAGTCGTATTCCAAATAAAGAAGAGGCAGCCTTAACTAAGCTTCCTGGGATATTAGGGTATGCATTTGATTTAATAAGTTATAAGCCGGAAGCAGAGAAAGCAATACGTTTTTTGTTAGGTAGAGTTTTGGTGGCAGAAAATATTGATGCTGCTCTTTATGCTGCCAAAGAAGCTCGTTATCGTTTGCGTATTGTTACGCTTGATGGTGATGTTGTTAATAGTGGCGGCAGTATGAGTGGCGGCAGCCGTAAGCATAAAGAAGGTTATCTCAGCCGTAGTGTGGAAATTATTCAGATTGCTGAACATGTAAAAAATTTGCGTAAGCAGATGCTGGAGTTTCAGGAAGAACTGGAGATAAAAGAAGCAATAGCTAATAAACAAAAACAGCAGCTGGAGCAACTTACAGAACAATATCAGCAGAGAAAGTTAAAAATAGAAGAAATAAAATTTAGTTTTGAACGCTTGGAAAAAGAAAAAGCTGATGATAACGACCACTTAGCTTTGCTTTTAGATGAGCGAAGTGCAGTTACAGCTGCTTATATGGAAAATCGTACCAAAGTTAAAGAGATGCGCAGTAATGTAGCAGAATATGAGATTGCTGATAAGGAGACAAAAGCTTTACTGGATAATTTACAAAAGCAATTAGCTAAAGTTGGCAGCACCTTGACGGCTTTGGATAACCAGCTTCAGGATGCTAAAATTTTATTGGAAAATTCTAATACACGTATACAATACATAAGTGAAAATATAAAAAATTTAGATAAAGATACTTTGCGTTTGAGAGATGATATAAGCAGTGTTCAAAACGAACTTATACGATTAAAGCAGTCTGTTATCGAATGTAATGAACAAAAACAGCAGATGGAACAGCAGAGCATGGAGATAATGGTAAAATTACAACAGATTCTAAGCGGTAAGGACAGCTTTGTTGAACAGAGAAGTATATTATCTGAAAAGCAGGGAAAGCTAGAGAAACTTCTGCCTATATTACAAAAGCAGGTTAGCGAAAGTGAAGCATTGTTGCGACAGGCAGAGCTGGAACTAGTACGTCATAATACGAGTTGTGAACATGTTCATGAACAGTTACAGCAGGAATATCAGCTTGACGAAAGCAAAGCACGTGCGTTAGACTTAGGAGAGTTACAGCAGATGCAGCTTTCACAGCTTCAAAAACAGGAAACTAGTCTTACTTTAACAATTGCGGCCCTTGGGCCTATAAATGCAGCTGCTGTTGAAGAATATAATGCTGTAAAAGAACGCAGTGAATTTCTTCGTAAGCAATACGAAGATTTATGTGATGCCAAAGCTAATTTGGAAGCAGTTATTAGTGAAATAAATTATGGTATGACACAGCGTTTTAAGGATGCATTTGCAAAAATTAATGAATATTTTGCTAAATGTTATGCTAAATTATTTGGCGGCGGAACAGCGGTATTGCGTTTGACAGCTCCAGATAATTTGCTTGATTCTGGTATAGATATAGAAGTGCAGCCTCCAGGAAAAAAGTTACAAAGTTTATATCTTATGAGTGGCGGCGAGCGTGCTCTTACCGTAATCGCATTGTTGTTTGCACTTTTAAGCTATCAGCCATCACCATTTTGTGTGTTGGATGAGATTGATGCACCTTTAGATGATGCCAACATTCAGCGTTTTGCTGATTTCTTACGTGATTATGCACGTGATACGCAGTTTATTATTATAACTCATAGAAAGGGAACTATGGAAGCTGCCGATATTATGTATGGTGTTACAATGGAGGAATCAGGAGTTTCTAAACTATTATCTGTAAAGATAAATGCAAAGGAGAATGAATAATGGGATTTTTTGAGCGTTTAAAAGAAGGTCTCTCTAAAACCAGACGTAACTTCACGGATCGAATTCAGGAGCTAGTGGGGTTATCCGCAAGTATTGATGATGATTTTCTTGATGAGCTGGAAATGATACTGCTTTCAGCGGATGTTGGTGTAAAAACGACAGAAAAACTGATTAATGCAGTACGTCAGGCAGCTAAAAAGAAAGAAATTACAGGAACAGAGGATGTAATTCCTTTTTTGAAGAAATATTTGGCAGAAGTTTTAGCTGACAGTACTCAGCGTACACGTATAGGTGCCAAACCCACAGTTATACTTGTAGTAGGTGTAAATGGTGTTGGTAAAACTACAACTATAGGAAAATTAGCAAATTATTTTACCTTATTTAAATACAAAGTAGTACTTGCGGCAGGTGATACTTTTCGTGCAGCAGCTGCTGAACAACTTGAAATTTGGGGAGAGAGAGCGAAGTGTGATGTTATACGCCATGCAGAGGGTGCGGATCCTGCGGCAGTTGTTTTTGATGCTGTAAAAGCTTCTATTGCACGTAAGGCAGATATTTTGTTTATTGATACTGCAGGTCGATTACATAATAAAACTAATCTTATGAATGAGTTGGAAAAAATTCATCGTATCATTAAACGTGAAATTCCAGAAGCACCGCATGAAACCTTTCTTGTACTGGATGCCACGACTGGACAGAATGCTATTAATCAAGCAAAAGTGTTTATGGAAACAGCTAATGTTACGGGTGTTGTATTGACAAAGTTAGATGGTACCGCCAAAGGTGGTGTGGTTGTTGCTATTAAAGAAGAACTGGGACTACCTGTAAAATGGATTGGTGTAGGCGAAGGTATTATGGATTTCCGTCCATTTGAACCAGATAAATTTGTAGAAGCTTTATTTGATACAGAAAAATAAGCGGTAAAGCTTTTTGATTATAGCTTTGAATGCAGAATAATAGTGATTGTGATATAAAGTATGCATAAAGAATTAATTATGAAAAAAGTTCCAACAGACTTTTGCCATGCTTCTACAGTTGCTGCTTTAGCTGATGGCAGTCTTATGTGTTGTTGGTTTGGTGGTACATATGAAGGTGAAGCAGATACTGCTGTTTTTGTCAGCATACGTACTGTTTCTGGATGGAGTATACCAAAAAAGATAGCTGATGGAAGTGAAGCTAATTGGAATCCTGTACTTTTTTGTGATATAGAGAATCGATTACTGCTTTTTTATAAAGAAGGAAGAAAAATATCTGATTGGCGTACTTATGTTATGAGTTCGGAAGATAACGGAGCAACGTGGAGTATACCACAGGAGCTTATCCAAGGAGATGTCAGCGGCGGACGCGGACCTGTACGCAATAAGTTAATTTGTCTTAAAGATGGACGTATTTTGGCAGGAGCTTCTACGGAACGAGGAATTTGGACTGCTTTTGCTGATATAAGTGATGATAATGGGTTAAGCTGGCATAAGTCTTCTGCGGTAGCTATAGCAGGACTTAATTACCGAATTGGAGAAAAAACTGCTGAAAGCAATATTGCTGTAAGCAGACAGTCTTTTTATGGACGTGGTGTTATTCAGCCAAGCCTTTGGCAGAGTGTTAGCGGTAGAGTGCATATGCTTTTACGCAGCAGTGAAGGATATATTTATCGCAGTGATTCAGTTGATAGAGGAGAAAGCTGGTGTGCTGCTTATCCTCTTGCTTTACCTAATAATAACAGTGGCTTGGATGTTGTGCTTGCTGCTGATTCTAATCTGTATTTGGTTTGTAATCCTGTTGCTGCAAATTGGGGACAGCGTTCTCCTCTTAGTCTGTTTAAATCTGTTGATAATGGCAGTAGTTGGAAAAAAATATTGGATTTAGAAACAGATTTGGGAGAGTTTTCCTATCCGGCAATTATCGCTCAAGGCGATAATTTGTTAATTACTTATACTTATAAAAGACAGAATATTGCTTGTGTGAAGCTGGCGTTATCGGAGCTTGGTTAGTGTTTTTTATATTATATACAAGGAGATGTTGTAAGATGAAAAAAATTTTAGTAGTATTGATGGCTATGATAACCATGGCTATGATGCTTACAGGATGTGGAGGAGAGAGTAAAAAGGCTGCTTATCCTGCTGACGGTGATATTTCTGTCATTATTCCTAAAGCACCTGGTGGAGGTACAGATACTTCTGCCAGAGGATTATTACAGTTTATGGAAAAAGAGCTTAAAGGAAGTAAGTTTGTTGCTGTAAATAAGCCTGATGGCGGCGGTGTAACAGGTATGGTGGAATTGGCTAGTGCTAAACCTGATGGACATACTTTAGGAATGGTAACTGTAGAGTTGGCTATGTTTCCGCATCAGGGAAAGTGTAAGAATACATATAAAGATTATGCAGCCATTTGTGCACCTATTGCAGCTCCAGCAGCTTTAATTGTACCGAATGATGCACCGTATAACAGTGTTGATGAATTTGTTGCTTTTGCAAAAGATAATCCTGCTAAAGTAAAAATGGGCAACTCTGGTATTGGTGCTATCTGGCATATTGCTGCATTGTCATTTGAAGAAGAATTCGGAGTACAGTTTAAGCATGTACCTTATCCTAAAGGATCTGCTGATATTGCTGCTGCTTTGGCAGGCAAGCATATTGATGCTACTTTAGCTGATCCATCTGTTTTTAAAAGCCAGGTAGATGCAGGCAATTTGAAAATTTTAGCTGTAATGGCTGATACTCGCAGTGAAATTTATCCGCAGGTACCTACTTTCAAGGAATTAGGTCATAATATGACTGTACGTGCTTGGGCTGCTTTAGTAGCACCTAAGGATACTCCTAAAGAAAAGTTGGAAGTATTACGTACAGCTGCTAAAAAAGTATGTGGTTCTAAGGAATTCAAGGATTACTTTATGAAACAAGGTATTGATCCGACAAGCATTATTGGTGCAGATGCTGATAAAATGATGCAGGAAGACCATGAGATGTATGAAAAATTCCTGAAAAAAGTAAAATAAGTTTAATTAAAAATAACTGTGAAGAAGTGATTTATCACTTTTTCACAGTTATTTTCTTTAATAAAAAAGTTCTTTGCTGTTTTCATAAAAATCACAATCTTTTTACAGCTTATAGGAATATTTTAACCATAAAAATGTCATTAGATATAATAGAAAGTTTTTTTGGAGGTTCAAATGACAAAATTTTATGGTTATGTGCGTGTATCTAGTTGTGACCAGAATGAAGAAAGGCAGATTTTAGCACTTGCGGCAGTAGGATTAGAGAAGAAAAATATTTATATTGATAAGCAAAGCGGAAAAGATTTTTTTCGTTCACAGTATCAAAAACTACTGAAAAAGTTAAAACATGGCGATTTACTCTATATAAAAAGCATTGACCGCTTAGGGCGTAATTATGAAGAAGTACAGGAGCAGTGGAGAATTTTGACTAAGGTTAAGGGTATAGATATAGTGGTTATTGATATGCCTCTTTTAGATACACGGAGAAATAAAGATTTATTGGGAACTTTTATTGCAGATTTAGTCTTGCAGGTACTGAGCTTTGTTGCACAAAGCGAACGGGAAAATATACGTCAAAGACAGGCTGAGGGTATAGCGGCAGCAAAAGCAAGAGGAGTACACTTTGGCAGAAAGAAAAAACCTCTGCCAGAGAATTTTAAAGAGGTTTGCAGCAGATATGAAAATGGCGAATTGTCTTGCAGTGAAGCAGCTAAACTGTGTGGAATGGCGTATGCTACTTTTCGCAGGAGAGCAGGAATCTGTTTATAAAATAGTATTGCTGTATAAAAATAGCGTAGCAGCCATAAGAACTGCTACGCTTAAAAAGTCTAACTTTTTGGAGTTACCTCAAGGTAAACGCTGACGGTAGTTTTTTATATATTATTTTTTTGATAATTAGTTATTCTTGACCAGGAACTTTCAATACTGCACCAGTAGCAGCAGATGTAACGAGTGCTGCATAACGTGCCAAATAACCGGATTTAACTTTTGGAGGAGGGCAGACCCAGTTTTTGCGACGTTCTGCAAGCTCTTCATCAGTAAGTTTAACATTAAGTGTACGGTTAGGAATATCTATTTCAATGATATCGCCATTTTCAATTAAAGCAATATTGCCGCCTTCACGTGCTTCTGGAGAGATATGACCTATGCAGGCACCACGGGTTGCACCGCTGAAACGACCGTCTGTAAGCAAGGCAACATCTTTGTCATGTCCCATGCCGGCTAAAACGGAGGTTGGGTTAAGCATTTCGCGCATACCAGGACCGCCTTTAGGACCTTCATAGCGAATAACAACAACGTCACCGCTTTCTACCTGCTTGCCGCAGATAGCAGCAATTGCTTCATCTTCAGAGTTATAAACCTTGGCTGGACCGCTGAATACTTTCATGGAAGGATCAACAGCACTTTCTTTGACTACGCTGCATTCAGGAGCAATGTTGCCTTTTAAAACAGCAATGCCGCCAGTTTTGTTGTAGGGGTTTTCTACGCTGTGAATAACTTCTGGACGTGTAATTTCAGCATTTTTTATAATTTGTCCCATAGTTTTACCGCTGACAGTTTTACAGGACTTTTTGATGAGACCAAGACGATCAAGTTCGTGCATAACTGCTGGAATACCGCCAGCTTCGTTAAGATCTATGATATGATGGCTGCCGCCTGGACTCATTTTTGTAAGATATGGTGTTTTCTTAGAAATTTTGTCGAAAAGCTCTAAGGGAAGTTTAATTCCTGCTTCGTGAGCAATTGCTGGAAGATGTAAAGCTGTATTGGAGCTGCCACCGATTGCCATATCTACAGTTATTGCGTTTTTGAAAGCATTAAGAGTCATAATATCACGAGGGAGAATATTTTCTTCCACTAAACGCATAATAGCCATACCTGCATGCTTTGCAAGAGCGATACGCTTACCGTTATAAGCAGCAGGAATAGTTCCGTTGCCAGGCAGACCCATACCAAGAACCTCAGTAAGGCAGTTCATTGTATTAGCTGTAAATAGACCAGAACAGCTGCCGCAACCTGGGCATGCGCAGTGTTCAATTTCATTTAGTTCTTCTTTATTAATTTGGCCGGATTCAAAACGACCTGCAGCTTCAAATACCGTAGATACGCTTATATCTTTTCCGTTGTGGCGACCGGGAAGCATAGGGCCGCCGCTGACAACAATTGCAGGGATATTTAGACGGGCTGCCGCCATGAGCATACCTGGAACGATTTTATCACAGTTGGGGATTAAAACTAAGCCGTCAAAAGCATGACCGTTAGCAACAGCCTCTATACTGTCGGCAACAAGTTCGCGACTTGCCAGTGGATATTTCATACCGTCATGACCCATTGCAATACCGTCACAAATACCTATAGCAGGGAATTCAATTGGAGTTCCACCTGCTTCTAATACGCCGTATTTGGCAGCTTGAGCAATAGTGTCCAGGTGCATATGCCCAGGAATAATTTCATTAGCGGCGCAACAGATACCTATTAATGGTTTCTTTAATTCTTCTTCTGTATAACCCATTGCATAAAACAGAGAACGATGGGCTGCGCGGGTAGAACCTTTTTTTACTGATGTACTGCGCATAATTAATTTAGACCTCTTTCCCTTATAAATAAGTCAGCTGTTGCTGTATGTCTTCAGGAATTGAAAAGCTTTTGTAAACGAAATACAGCTTTTTAGTACTGTAGACAGAATAACTTTAACAGACTGCTGCCCCTCATAGGGTGCTTAAAAAATTTTACAATTTTTGTTGATTAATGTCAAATATTATGGGTAGAAAAGTAAATTTTTCTGTAATATTTAAGCAAAAAAATATCTATTAGTTACAATCGTTACAGAAAAAATATAATAAAAAAGATACACGTTTTTGACAAAAATAGTTGATTGCATCAGATTAAGATACTTTAAAAGAAATCTTTTAATAGTAAGCTAATAATGTTATAATAAAGAAGGTTCTACCATAGATTATAAGTTTAAGATATAAAAGCGAAGAACAAGATAAAATAAAATTCTCTTATTTATGGAAGAACATCAATGATTTATATGCTTATAAACATAAGTATTAAGCATAAGAAAAAATAATACACGAAAAAAGTTCGTGTGCTGTACTGATGTAAATTATAAAGTGAGGTGCCAAATTATGAAAACAAAGATTACAAAACTACTTGGTATTGAATATCCTGTTATTCAAGGCGGGATGGCGTGGACGAGTGATGCAGTTTTAGCAGCTGCTGTATCGAATGCTGGCGGTGCAGGTATTATAGGTTCCGGCGGTCGTACTGTAGAATGGACACGTGATGAAGTGAGAAAAGCTAAAACTCTGACAAATAAGCCGTTTGGTGTTAATGTTATGCTGATGGCTCCCAATATTAAAGAAATTATCACCATGCTTTGTGAGGAAAAAGTAGCTTTTGTTACTCTTGGGGCAGGTAATCCTGTGCCTCATATTGCAGCTTTTCAGGCAGCAGGTATAAAAGTTATTCCAGTAGTTCCTAACGTTAAATTGGCAAAACGAATCGAAGAAGCTGGTGCCGATGCTATTGTTATTGAGGGAATGGAAGCAGGTGGCCATATTGGTAAACAAACAACAATGGCTCTTATGGAAAATGTACTGCCGCAAATAAAAAAGATACCTGTACTTGTTGCTGGAGGTATTGCTGATGGTCGTGCTTTAGCAGCAGCTTTGCTTATGGGAGCCTCTGGTGTGCAAATGGGCAGTCGTTTTTTGCTTACTGAAGAATGTCCTGCACATCCAGCTGCAAAAGAAGCTATCGTTAAAGCTACGGATACAGACAGTGTTGCTACTGGTTACAGCCGTAATCTTGGAGTGCGTTGTTTAGCAAATGCTTTCACTGAAGCTTATAGTGCCAAAGAAATTGCAGGAGCCCCTAAAGAAGAGCTGATGGCTATGGGAGCTGGAACTAATCGCAAGGGAATTTTGGAAGGTGATACTGTTAATGGTACTGTTATGTGCGGTCAAAGTTTGAATGTTTTAAATGATATTTTGCCTTGTCATGATGTAATGAAACGCATTATTGATGAAGCTAAAGAAGCTATTGCCGCAGTACAAAAAATAGAATTATGATGTTGATGTTATAATGATGTCATAATAAACCTGTAAATTAAAAGACTGTCATGCATAATATTTCTTTGTTATAAAGGAAATATTTTATTTAAAGCATGACAGTTTTTTTGATATTAGCAGTTTTCATCGTATCTGGTCTGTAAAATTTTAAAGGTTTTGATTGCATTCAGGAAAAATTTTAGTAAGTTTTTCTACTAATGCATTGATTTTATCTGTTGTGATACCAGCATAATTGATAACTAAAGTGCAGTCATCAGCTTTTTTCTGATAGCTGTAGTCCGAATAAAAAGATAGATAAAGGTCGTTGGCTAAAGCTGCTTTGCGTACTTGTTCTTCTGTAAGGTGCGTATTTATTTGCAGAAGAAAGTGAGTTCCTGCATTATGTTCGATTATTTTAGAAATAGACTTTAATGGAGAATGATTAAGTGCGCTTAATATTTTATTACGCTGTTCACGATAATAGATTTTCATTTTATTGATGTGACGTTCAAAATAACCATTTGAGATAAATTGTGCAAGCGTATATTGTTCAAAGCTGGAAACTGTACAGCTGTAAAAACTCATAGTTGACGCATAGCGTTCTAAGAGCTGCGGCGGTAATACCATATAACTGATTCGCAGTGAGGGTACTAAGCTTTTGGAAAATGTATTCATATAGATAACACGATTTTGTGTATCTTGGGCAAACAAGGGAAGAATAAAACGTCCATTGTAACGAAATTCACTATCGTAATCATCCTCTATAATATAGCGTTTTCGAATACGGTTTACCCATTCAAAAAGCTCCAACCGCCGTGTTACAGGCATGACGATACCTGTAGGAAAATGGTTGCTTGGAGAAAGGTGAACAATATCTGCACCACTTTCTTCTAACTTGTCAATCATCAAGCCATTATTATCAATAGGAATATATCTCCATGGGTTATTAAAACTTGAAGAAATAGAAGCAAACTTTTTGTATCCAGGATCTTCAATAGCGAAAGTATAACTGTGACCGAACATTTGCAGCAGTTTACCGTAAAGGTATTCTGTACCAGCACCTATAATAATCTGAGATGGATTAACTTGCATAGCACGATTTTGTGCTAGATAATCAGCAATAGCTTTGCGTAGTTCATAAACACCATTAAAAGGGACTATTTTTAATAGTGTTTCATTTTTTAGAGATAAGGTTTCTCTCATTAGGCGTGCCCATGTTGCTAAAGGAAAATTTTGCAGACTGATACGATTGGCTTTAAAGTCAACAAAGTATTCTTTTTCATTAGGTTCTGGCAGAGAAAAAACTGCAGGTTTGCTGCACACACGGTAACTGCTTATATCTGCAATAAAATAACCTTTTTTCTCTTTACTATATATATAACCTTCTAATGCAAGTTGTTCATAGGCGTTAGCTACAGTAATGACACCTATATTAAGATGCTGTGCTAAGGATCTTTTGGATGGCAAACGTTCGTCTTTTTTCAGATTGCCATTTATAATATCTTGACGGATACATTGATAGAGATATTCGTATAAAGAAACCTTTCCTCGTTTTTGTAAATCATAAGTCAACATGATATACTACCTCTTGGTTCTAAAAAGTTTTTGATTTTTGGTTCTTTTGATAGAACCATTTCAATTATACAATAGTAATATAACAAAAACAACTAAGCCAAAATAGTAATGGCTTAGAAAATGAGAAATTGAGGAGGCATATTATGAAAAAAGTTAAAATACAAGCGCAATATGGATTATACATCGATGGACAATGGCGTAAAGCATCTGATGGGGCTGTATATAATGCAGAAAGTCCTGCTGATGGCAGTCATTTGGCTGTTTGTGCTCAGGCGAGCAGAGAAGATGTAGATGCTGCTGTAAAAGCTGCTTGGAAAGCGTTTTCAGAATGGAAAAAGACAACTGCTGTGCAAAGAGCAGCACTTTTATATAAAATTGCTGAGGTTATTGATGTAAATAAGGAACATTTGGCAATGGTTGAAAGCATGGATAACGGAAAACCTATTCGTGAAACACTTAATGTGGATATTCCGTTAGCTGCAGAACACTTTCGTTATTTTGCCGGCTGCATTACAGCAGAGGAAGGCTCTGCTTCTGTTATTAATGAGCAATATTTATCTTTTGTGCTGCGTGAACCAATAGGAGTTGTAGGACAGATTATTCCTTGGAATTTTCCCTTACTTATGGCAGCATGGAAATTGGCACCAGTTTTAGCAGCTGGAGACTGTACTGTTTTAAAACCATCAAAAGAAGCAGGACTTTCAGTTTTGGAGTTAACTCGTTTAATTGACGGTATTTTACCTAAAGGTGTTTTAAATGTAATTACTGGTTCCGGCGCAAAAACAGGTCAATATATGTTGGAACATAACGGCTTCACTAAGTTGGCATTTACCGGTTCTACGGAGGTCGGGCGCAGTGTGGGCTTAGCAGCGGCAGAACGTATTATTCCTGCAACTTTGGAACTTGGTGGAAAAAGTGCTAATATTTATTTTGATGATTGTGATTTTGAACAAGCGGTTGATGGAGCACAGCTGGGAATTTTATTTAATCAAGGTCAAGTTTGCTGTGCTGGAAGCCGCATTTTTGTTCAGGATACCTTGTATAATAAATTTGTTCCTGCCTTGGTTAAAGCTTTCAATAGGGTTAAAGTAGGACTCCCTTGGAATGAAAATACGCAAATGGGAGCTCAGATTAATGAAGGTCAGATACAAAAAATTCTTACTTATATAGAGTCTGCTAAAAGAGAAGGTGCAACAATTGCTTGTGGCGGTGAGCGTATAACAGAAGGTGAATTGGCAAAAGGTGCTTTTATGAAACCTACTTTAATTACAGATGTTACTAATGATATGCGCATTGCTAGGGAAGAAGTTTTTGGACCAGTAGCTGTAGTTATAAAATTTCATGATGAAGATGAAGTTATAAAGATGGCTAATGATAGTGAATATGGACTTGGCGGTGCTGTATGGACTAAGGATATAAGCAAAGCTGTTAGAGTGGCACGTAGTATTGAAGCAGGTCGCATTTGGGTAAATACTTATAATCAGATACCAGCACATGCACCTTTTGGTGGCTATAAAACATCAGGCATTGGGCGTGAAACTCATAAGATGATTCTTAATCACTATACACAAGTAAAAAATATTATGGTTAATCTCAGTTATGCTCCTTCGGGATTTTATCCACAAAACTGATGATTAATAAATAAGCGGATGGCTGTAATTGTATATGGCTGTCCGTTTTATTTTTATACTAGCATGAAAATTTATTTTATAAATATATAGA
>CAZQQK010000036.1:0-16577 GCA_964595445.1 uncultured Phascolarctobacterium sp. | reverse complement strand
GTATATAGTCAATAAGTATTTTAATAAATTGTACGGTTAATGCAACTTTATTCTACAAAATTTTTATAATTTTATCTGAAAAATATGCCTCAACCATAAAATATACAGCATAATTATCTATAAAATTTAATTGTATTATGTTTTACACCTTAAAGCTTTTCAGAACATACAAGCAAAGCTGCCCTTGCTTAATGAAGCAGGAGCAGCTTTATAAGAACAAGCGATTATCTACTTATTTAAAATAATTTACACCAGAAAGGAAGATTTTCTGATCTTTATCGCCAGCAATATTACGGAACAAACCAGGAGCAAAACGTTCACTGTGTCCCATTTTACCCAAAATACGACCATCTGGACTGGTAATACCCTCAATAGCATATAAACTGCCATTAGGATTATAAGGAGTATTCATCGTTGGTATACCATGTGCATCAACATATTGCGTTGCTACCTGTCCATTAGCAAAAAGCTCTTTGATAATGTTCTCAGGGGCATAGAAACGACCCTCACCATGAGAAACAGCTACTGCGTGTTCCTCACCAGGTTCGCAAAGACTGAACCAGGGTGATTTATTGGAAACAACACGCGTGGAAACAATTTGAGAGATATGACGACCAATATTATTAAATGTCAATGTAGGAGAAGAACTTGTTAATTCACGTACTTCACCATAAGGAACCAAGCCTAATTTTATTAAAGCTTGGAAACCATTACAGATACCTAACATTAAACCATCGCGGTTTTCTAACAGCTCGCTGATTGCTTCTTTAATGCGTGGGTTACGGAACATAGTAGCAATAAATTTGCCGCTGCCGTCAGGTTCATCACCAGCACTGAAACCGCCAGGAATCATCACTATTTGTGCATTGTTTATATATTTAACCATCGCCTCTACTGATTCCTCTATGGCATCGGCAGTAAGATTACGTACAACGAAAGTATCACTTACAGCTCCTGCTGCCTCAAAAGCACGAGCACTGTCATATTCACAGTTATTACCTGGGAATACTGGTATAAATACACGCGGTTTCGCAATATTTACCGGAGCAGTTAACGGTATTTCATGCTTATATAAAGGCATATTAATATCCTGCGGCTCATCTGTATGCGGCATACCATCGGGGAAGATATTATTCAACGGTTCGCGATAAGCAGCAAGTGCTTTATCAGCCGCAATAACAGTATCATTAATGACAATACCAGCAGTTTCGCTAACACAGCCAAGCAACATATAATCAAGGTCAGCAAATAATTCTTCTGGTTCTATATCTGCTGCCAGTTCAAGTACAATTCCTCCTGGTTGGAGAGTAAACAGACTGTCTGTATCATGGAAAGGCTTGATAAACTCAAAACCGAGTTCATTACCCATACACATAGTACTTATCAATGCAGCAATACCGCCCTCTTTTACAGCAGCAGCAGCCTTGATTTTACCTGTTTCGATAGCTTGATGAACAGCAATCAGATTTTTTCTAAGTACAGCGAAATCTAAAACCTCTGCGTTATCACGTGGACAAGAGAGGAAAATAACCTTGTCTCCTGCCGTTTTAAATTCAGCAGATACAGCTTTATTACCATCTATTACACCTACTGCAAAAGAAACCAGTGTTGGAGGTACAGTTTTATCCATAAAAGTTCCGCTCATACTGTCCTTACCACCAATAGCAGGAAGCTCCAATGCATCAAGTGTAGTAAACGCTCCTAACAAAGCACTAAACGGCTGCCCCCAGCTGTTGGCATCATGAAGTTTCGGGAAATATTCCTGTAAAGTCAAACGCAACTTAGCAGGATCTGCACCTAGAGCAACAGCACGAACTACAGACTCAGTAACAGCATACATTGCTCCATGGAAAGGACTCCAGCAAGCTACATTAGGATTATAACCACAGGTCATAACACTGGCAGCTGTAGTATTACCATGTAAAACCGGAATTCTTCCTACCATACCCTCTGACGGTGTCAATTGAGTTTTACCACCAAACGGCATCATAACTGTGCCACGACCGATAGTACTGTCAAAGCGCTCGGAAAGACCCTTTTCACTGCAAACATTAAGTCTGTTCAGATTATGCAGCCATGCACTTTCTAAGCTGTCAGCTTCAGCAACAACAGCAGGAACTTCTTCAAATACGCTTGTTTCTGTTTCATCATTTACTACTATATTAGTGTGTTGTGCTACACCATTAGTATCAAGGAAAGCTCTTGCTAAATCAACAATTTTATCACCACGCCAGTACATTACCAAACGAGGTTCAGCAGAAACTTCTGCAACAACTGTAGCCTCTAAATTTTCTTCATCAGCATACTTTATAAATGCTTCCCTATCAGCAGCAGCAATAACTACAGCCATGCGCTCCTGTGATTCAGAAATAGCAAGTTCAGTACCGTCAAGACCTTCATATTTCTTCGGCACTTTATCAAGGTCAATTACTAAGCCGTCAGTAAGTTCGCCAATAGCTACAGATACACCGCCAGCACCAAAATCATTACAGCGTTTAATCATAGCTGTTACAGCAGGATTACGGAACAAACGCTGAATTTTACGCTCTGTAGGAGGATTGCCTTTCTGTACTTCTGCGCCGCAGTTCATCAAGGAATCAACAGTATGTTCTTTAGATGAACCAGTTGCACCTCCGCAGCCATCACGACCTGTTTTACCGCCAAGCAAAACTACGATATCTCCAGCACAAGGACGCTCACGGCGTACTGCACTGCGGGGAGCAGCACCGATAACACCGCCAACCTCCATACGTTTAGCAACAAATTTTTCATGATAATATTCCTGTACATGACCAGTTGCCAAACCAATCTGATTGCCGTAGGAGCTGTAACCAGCAGCGGCACCAATAGTAATCTTACGTTGAGGAAGTTTTCCGGATAAAGTTTTACTTATAGGTGTACGCGGATCAGCACTTCCTGTTACACGCATTGCCTGATATACATAGGAACGACCAGAAAGAGGATCGCGGATAGCTCCGCCCAAACAGGTTGCTGCACCGCCGAACGGTTCAATTTCAGTAGGATGGTTATGTGTTTCGTTTTTAAACATAACAAGCCATTCTTCTGTATTTCCATCAACCTCAATCGGTACAACTATAGAGCAGGCATTTATTTCTTCAGACTGATCCAAATCAGCAAGCTTGCCATCTTTACGCAGCTTTTTCATACCGATAACTGCTATATCCATAAGTGTTACAGGACGATTTGTTGCTTCGCCGTAAACTTCTTCACGAGCAGCCATATATTTATCATAGGCTTCCTGAATTGGTTTAGTGTAAATGCCTGGAACAATTTCAACATCTTCAATCTGTGTCATAAATGTTGTATGACGACAATGATCAGACCAATATGTATCCAATACACGTATTTCAGTAATTGTAGGTTCGCGGTGTTCTTCGTTAAAGTATTTTTGACACCAAAGCAAATCCTCAAGACTCATAGCCAGACCAAGAGACTGACGCAATGTCTCTGCCTCATTTTTATTTAAAGTTAGAAAACCGGATAAATGCTTAACTTTTTCTGGTTCTTCGCAGCTGCTGATGAGAGTTTCTGGTTTTTCCTGTGCTGCCTCACGTGCTTCTATAGGATTAATACAATAGGCTTTAATCTTATTTATTTCATCCTGACTCAATTCACCCTGCAAAATGAATACCTTTGCTGAAGCAACCATTGGACGTTCTTTTTGTGTAATAAGCTGAATACATTGTTCTGCAAAATCTTCACGCTGGTCATATTGACCTGGAAGCAGCTCTACAGCAAAAGCTGTTTCATTTGCAGCTAATAACAGCTGTTCATCCATAACATTATCCACTGGCGGTTCTGAAAGCACTTGCTGTTTTGCCATAGAAAATTCTTCATCAGTCAATCCCATAACATCATAACGATTGACAATACGAATACCACTTAAAGCACTCATGCCTAAATTATTACGCAAATCTGCTAAAAGTCCTTTTGCTTCAACAGCAAAAGCTTCTTTCTTCTCCACAAAAATTCTTCTAATACTACTCATATACACAGCCTCCAATGCATTTTAATCGAGGTTAATACTTGTATTTTCGTGTATATATTGTAACACATTTCTTTAAATTATCCAATATTAAAGCCAGTAATTTAGTGAACGTTTTTAAAGTAAGCTCAAAATAAAGTTCGGAAAATATAAAGTTATACCTCTATTTTAGTTAACGCTTAAGGTTTTTCCACAAGAATTCGCTGCGCCAAACGCGATAATACTATAATTGCATTTTCTAAAGCTTCATGATCAAAGTGCATATTTCTGTCATGCAGTCCAGGCTGTAGATTACAACCAATTCCTAAGCTGGCAGTTTTTAGCGAAGGTTTTTCCTGTTTAAAAAAATTAAAATCCTCTCCTACTGTAATATTAGCTGTAGGGATAAGTCCATCAGCCCCCAATTCATCAATAATAACTTTCTGTGTCAGTGCTAACAATGACGAATCCGCTTCAGCAGCCGGACAAGTTCCAACTATACTGCAATTTGCTTCAGCACCATATACCTTAGCTGTATCAACAACAATGTTTTTTACTTTTTCTCTCAGTATAAGCATTTCTTCATTGGAAGTACTGCGCAAATCAAAACCTATATTCACCTTATCACAAATAGCATTTAAAGAGCCTGCTCCTCCTAAAAAACGAGTAGTTTTAACACTTCCGCCTAAAAGAGGATTACTGTGCAAAGCATTAACAGCAGCCACAATAGCTGCCCCTGCATCAATAGCATTTATACCTAAATGAGGTTGAGAACCATGTGCTGCAAGTCCTCTAATTTCCCCTTCTATAAGCGTACAAGCAGTCCAATTAATCTGGGCAATAATCTGTCCGCTTTTAGCCATATCCTGCGGCATTACATGATAGCCAAGTACATAATCAACATCATCTAATGCCCCTGCATTAAGCAGAGCCAATGCACCCTTGCCTATTTCTTCTGCTGGTTGGCAAAGAATTTTTACTTTTCCGCAGGGCAAGCCACTCTCTTTCAGAAGTTGTGCTATTCCCAAAGCTACAGTCATATGTCCATCATGTCCGCAAGCATGTAATGGCAGCAAAGTATTGTCTTCCTGTTTAAACAGCAAACAATCCATATCTGTGCGAACAGCAACAGTAGGCCCTGGTTTTCCGCTTGCTAGAACTGCAACCACAGCGGTTGTATTACCTACATTTTCACTCACATCATATCCTAAGCCACGCAAAAATTCAGCCATAAATGCAGCAGTTCGTACCTCTTTAAATGCTGGTTCAGGCATATCATGCAGCTTAGAGAATACGTTTCGTATATGCTTTTGTATATCCATAAAATAATCTCCTTTTATAAAGTAAAAGACTAACGCTAAAGTCACAGCTAAAAAGCAGCAAAAACTTTATACGTTAGTCTTAAAATAGTTATTTTTCCTGCCAACCGATATATACAGAGCCAGGGAATTGTGTTTTTATGAAATCAGCATTTTCTTTAGACTGATACACTTCTTGGAAAGTTTTCAAGCGCGGGTCATTTAAAGTTTCTTCCTTTACTGCAACAATATTAACATACAAAGAATCTGCTGTTTCCTTAAGAATAGGGTCAGTAGCAGGATTTAAACCAGCGCTCATAGCATAAGTTGTATTAATAGCAGCACATGTAAGGTCATCCAAACTGCGGGGAATAGCAGCTGCTTCAAGCTCTATGATTTGAAAATTATGTGGATTTTCTACAATATCATTAACAGTAGTAGTAACATCTTTAGCATCTCTAACTTTAATCAAACCATGAGATGCTAAAAGAAGAATACTGCGTCCGCCGTTAGTAGGATCATTGGGAATACCAATTTTTGCTCCATCAGGAATGGTATCGCCAGGTTTAAGTTTCTTTGAGTAAATATTTATTGGAAATAAAGCAGTATTGAAAGCTTTAACCAATTTAAAGTTCGGTTCTTTTTTTAAAGTTGCTTGTAAAAATGGTTCATGCTGATAGCAATTTGCCCAAATTTCACCAGCTGCTAAGGCTGAATTAGGTGTAACAAAATCACTAAATTCTTTCACTTCAATCTTAAGGCCTTTTTTATCTGCCAATTTTTTTACATTATCCATAATAATAGCATGTGGACCTGGATTTACACCTACAATTACAGGTTTATCCATATCTGCTTTTTTATCATTATTACCAGCACAGCCTACAAATATCAATGTAAAAGCAGTCAAAATTCCCATTAAAGCATATTTAATAAATTTATGCATTTTTATCATCCTCTCATAATTTTGCCTATCACAAAACTAAATTACATAGCAATTAATATTATAGTCTTTCTTAATCTGTTTAGTCAAGATTGCTAGGCAGTCATTTTAACAATAAAAAATCCCGGAAAACTGATAAACCTACTAAGTTCACCAGTTATCACGGGATTTAGTGTTAGAATTATTTAATTTGGCTCATAACTTCAGCAGCAAAATCTTCTTGTTTCTTTTCGATACCTTCGCCTAATTGGAAACGAGCAAATGCTAAAACTTCAGCATCATTTGCTTTCAGAAGTTTGGAAATAGTTTGTTCAGGATCTTTAACATATTCTTGATCAACTAAGCAAACTTCTTTATAGTATTTGTTGATACGACCCAAAACCATTTTTTCGATAATTTTTTCAGGTTTTCCTTCATTTTTAGCTTGTTCAGCTAAAACTTCTTTTTCGTGCTCTAATTCAGCAGCAGGAACTTCAGCACGAGTCAGATAGCTAGGATTAGCAGCAGCCACATGCATAGCAATGTCTTTACCAAGTTCAGCATTACCGCCTTTCAGCTCAACTAAAACGCCGATTTTACCACCGCCATGAATATAAGCAGCAACTTGACCTTCCGGAGCTTCAAACAAAGCGAAACGGCGAACAGAAATGTTTTCACCAATTTTAGCAATACTTGCAGTTACTAACTCACCAACAGTTTGACCATCCAGTTCAGAAGCCAGTAATGCTTCAACATCAGCAGGTTTTGTTGCAACAATATGCTCAGCAATAGTATTAACTAAAGCCTTGAAATTATCAGTTTTACCAACAAAGTCAGTTTCACAGTTAATTTCCACAATTGCACCAACTTTTCCGTCAGCACTAACACTGGAAGCAACTATGCCTTCGGCAGCGATACGACCAGCTTTTTTTGCAGCAGCAGCCAAACCTTTTTCACGCAAAAAGTCAATAGCTTTTTCCATATCGCCTTCAACAGCAGTCAGAGCTTTTTTGCAGTCCATCATACCTGCGCCAGTACGTTCACGCAGTTCTTTAACTAATGCAGCAGTAATTTGAGCCATCAGTTATTCCTCCTTAATAATAAGTAAATTATTCAGCGTCCTCAGCAACCGGTGCTTCTTCTGCAGCTTCTTCAGTCTGCATACCTTGACGACCTTCCAGAACTGCATCAGCCATTTTAGCAGTCAACAGTTTTACAGCACGGATAGCGTCATCGTTAGCGGGAATTACATGATCGATTTCATCCGGATCGCAGTTAGTATCAACAGTTGCAACGATAGGAATATTCAGTTTATGAGCTTCCAAAACAGCAATATGTTCTTTGCGAGGATCAACGATGAACATTGCACCAGGTAATTTTTTCATATCTTTAATACCGCCAAGATATTTGGTCAGTTTTTCCATTTCATGTTTCAGACCGATAACTTCTTTTTTCGGCAGAACATCAAAAGTACCGTCTTCTTCCATAGCTTCCAACTTACGCAGACGTGCAATACGAGTCTGGATAGTTTTGAAGTTAGTCAGCATACCGCCCAACCAACGCTCGTTAACATAGAACATATTGCAGCGAATAGCTTCGTCTTTCATTGCTTCCTGAGCTTGTTTTTTAGTACCAACAAACAGAATGCTTTCGCCGGCAGCAGCTACTTCGCGAATGAAATTGTAAGCTTCGTCAACTTTTTTTACAGTTTTCTGCAAGTCGATGATATAAATACCATTACGTTCAGTAAAGATATAAGGAGCCATCTTAGGGTTCCAACGACGGGTTTGGTGACCAAAATGTACACCAGCTTCAAGTAATTGTTTCATAGAGATAATAGCCATTTTTATTTCCTCCTGTTTTTCCTCCGCAGGAATGGTATTTTTCAATTATTTACTGTGTAATTAAACACAGACAACAGATGAATTTTCCTGCGTGTGTATTTTATACCCGAATATTTTATCATATATCTAATTACTAAGCAAGATTTTTTTGCTATTTAATCTTTATTTTGTATATATTTTTACAGTTTGATGCTTTCATAGATATTTTTTAGACTGGTAACTGTATTTGTAATATTATCCTGAGCTAAAATACCACTGACAATTGCCGCACCATCAGCACCTGTCTTTAAGATTTCATTATAATTATCAATGTTTATACCACCGATGCCTACTATAGGAACTGTTACGGCTTTACGTATAGCAGACAATCCTGCTATTCCCAATTTGGATGTATCGGTTTTCGTAATTGTACCGAAAACTGCACCACAGCCAAGATAATCAGCTCCATCATGTACTGCCTGCAATGCTTCCTGAGGATTATGTGCGGATACCCCAATCAGATATTTCTCTCCTAGAATTTTACGAGCAACAGAACACGGAAGATCATTCTGTCCCAAATGTACACCTGCTGCCTCAACAGCCATTGCAACATCTAAGCGATCGTTTATAACAAGCGGTACATTATACTTATCACAAACAGCTTTCATCTGCATAGCTTCAGTATACATCGCATTTCCATCAGTATGTTTACTTCGATACTGTACCAATGTTACACCTGCTGCAAGTGCTTGTTCTACACAATCATATAAAGATCTTCCTAATAAACAGGCATCATCCGTTACAAGATAAATACCATAATCTGGCTTTGCTTTCATTAGGATACCTTTTCCTCCGGTTTCAAGTTTATAAGATTCCATTTAGTAGTAACATGATAAATACAGTCTATAAGGCGTACTTTAAACATTGCAGGTCCATCCTTTTTTTCCAACAAATTAGCTGCCAGTTCCGCACTCTGCCCCATTATGCATATACCGCAGGCAGCGGCTGCCAACATATCTTTAGTCACAGCAGCACTGCAAGCAACAAGTGTAGTCGTCATACAGCCACTGCCGGTAATATCCTGCAGCAATGGATGACCATTATTAAGAACTATCGCCTGTTTGCCATTACTTATATTGTCAACAGCACCAGTTACGGCAAATACACAACCAAATTTAGCAGCAGCATCTTTGGCTGTACGTAAAGCCTCTCCTTCATCACTGTTGTTTTTTAGATTATCTACACCATATCCTTCGGCAGACCCTTTAAGTAAAGCAGAACACTCACTGTAATTACCACGTACTATATCAATTAAATTCTGCTGCAAAAGTTTTAAAGCGAAATTTAAACGCATTTTAGATGCCATAACTCCCACAGGATCCATAATAACAGGTATACCTTTTGCTTTTGCCGTTTTTGCCGCCCGCTCCATTGCTATCTGCTTATTGAAACTTATTGTGCCTAAATTAAGCACAAGTACATTAGCACCAGCAGTAATAGTTTCCACTTCTTCCGGTTCATCTGCCATAACAGGAGATGCACCAGCCGCTAAAGCAGCATCAGCACAACTTTCAGCAGTAACATAATTAGTAATTTCATGAATTACAGGTTTTTGCTTACGTATTTTATCAACAAGTTCACCAATAGTATTTTTCAAATCCATTAGTCCAGAATACCTGCCTTTCTGTATATATCTACAAAATGATGCGTTGGGCCACAGCCGCTACCCAAAGAAATTCCATTTTCGATAGCTTTGGTAACATATACTTTAGAAGCTGCTGCCGCCTGACGCAGTTCCATGCCTTTTGCTAAATTTGCAGCTAAACTGCTGGAAAGAGTACAGCCCGTACCGTGAGTATTTTTCGTAGCAATACGCTTACCTGGGAGCCATATTTCTTCACTGCCATCAAATAACAGATCATCAGAAGTTTCATTAAGATGTCCGCCTTTCAGAAGAACAGCTTTTGTACCTAAGGCAATAATTTTTTCCGCAACAGGAAGCATATCTTCCTTTTTTGTTATCTTCATACCTGTTATAGCTTCTGCTTCAGGTAAATTAGGGGTTAAAAGCGTAGCTAACGGCAAAAGTTCCTTTATCAAAATAGTGCAGGCTTCCGGAACTAAAAGTGGATAACCGCTTTTGGAAATCATTACAGGATCAACAACAATAATTGCCGGTTGATAATATCTAAGGCAACGAGAAATTGTTTCAATAATTTCCGGCTGAGATACCATACCTATTTTTACAGCATCTACTTTAATATCATCAAATACAGCTTTTATTTGTGCTTCTACAACATCACAGTCTATGTTCTGCACCTTAGTTACACCACAGGTATTCTGTGCTGTAACAGCAGTAATAACACTCATACCAAATGTACCATGTGCGGCAAAGGTTTTCAAATCAGCTTGAATACCAGCACCGCCGCTGGAATCACTGCCAGCAATGGTCAATAAATTTTTCATGAGTTTTCCTCCCTCTTATAATAAGCTACTTATATCTTACATTAAAGCGAAAAAAAAAACAATTCAAGATTACTGAACAAGAAAAGGGACTGCCTCATAGACAGCCCCTCTAAGTTTATCTCAATATTATAATACTGCTTTTACCTTTGCTACTAAATTCTCTACAGTAAAGCCATATTTTTCCATCATAACATCACCAGGAGCAGAAGCACCAAATTCTGTTATACCAAGAACATTTTTCTCTGTACCTGTATAACGACTCCAACCATATGGCACACCTGCTTCTACAGCAAATTTTATAACATTATTCGGCAGAACACTTTCTTTATATTCAGCACTTTGGGCATCAAATAAATCCCAGCTTGGCATAGAAACAACACTTACATCAATATCTTCTTCTGCTAATTTAGCCTGTGCTGCCAATGCTAGATGCACTTCGCTGCCAGTACCAATAAGTACAGCTTTTGCATTCTCTTTAGCTGGACTTAAAACATAAGCACCTTTATGTGCATTTTCATGAATTGTATCTGCATAAGCATGTAAAACATTAAGTTTCTGACGACTCAATAATAAACAAGTCGGCTTAGTTTTATTCAAGCAAGCCTGCTGCCATGCAGCTGCAGTTTCCAAAGCATCTGCCGGACGAATAACGCTGACATTAGGAATCAAGCGTAAACCCATAGTAGTTTCAATAGGCTGATGTGTAGGTCCATCTTCACCAAGTGCAATACTATCATGTGTAAGGACAAAAACTGCTTGAATACCCATTAAAGCAGCCATACGAATAGTTGGACGCAGAAAATCAGCGAAAACAAGGAACGTACCACCGAATGGAATAAACCCTCCATGCAGAGAAATACCATTTAAAACAGTACCCATAGCATGTTCGCGAACGCCAAAGTGAATATTACGACCTTTTCTGTCAAGCTTGGAAAAGAAACCTGCTGTTTTCATTATAGTTTTATTAGAAGGCCCTAAATCAGCACTGCCGCCAACAAGCTCAGGCAGTTGTGCAGCCAATACTTGTATAA
Source organism: uncultured Phascolarctobacterium sp. (assembly GCA_964595445.1). Lineage (GTDB taxonomy): Bacteria > Bacillota > Negativicutes > Acidaminococcales > Acidaminococcaceae > Phascolarctobacterium_A. The sequence continues at coordinate 5,055 of CAZQQK010000036.1, read as the reverse complement.
TATCTCCGCTTGCTTCACGTGTAGCATTTTTTACAGTATCTTTGAAAATTGCTTCCAAAGCATTAAGATTTATCATCGTATGACCGGCAATACGCTCTGTAAGCTCCTCAGCCAACTCTGGATATACCATTTTATAATCATCCATCAAAGCCTGCCAAGACGCTTCTGCAGCTGCACATTCACTGTGTTTAGCAGAAAAATGTTCTTTAACTTCTTCTGGAACATAGAACATATCTTGAGTCCAACCAGCTTTTTCTTTAGTTGCGGCCAAAGCTTCACTGCCTAATGGTTCGCCGTGACAGGAAGGACTGTCTTGTTTAGGACTGCCAAAACCGATATGCGTACGTACAATAATCAAAGAAGGATGCAGCGTATCTGCCTTTGCTTCTTTAACCGCATTTTCCATAGCTTCTATATCTTCACTGTCAGCAACACGCAGTACCTGCCAGCCATATGCTTTAAAACGAGTTTCTACATCTTCAGTAAAGGCAATATCTGTACTGCCTTCAATAGTAATTTTATTATCATCATACAGATAAATAAGCTTTCCTAAACCTAATGTACCGGCAAGAGAAGCAGCTTCAGAAGAAACACCTTCCATTAAGTCTCCGTCAGAAGTAATACCGTAAGTATAATGATTAATTATCGGAAAATCAGGCTTATTATACTGAGCAGCCAGCATTGCTTCCGCAACAGCAAAACCTACACCCATAGCAAAACCATGACCTAAAGGACCAGTAGATACATCTACACCGGGGGTCATACCATATTCTGGATGACCAGGAGTTTTGCTGCCCCACTGACGAAAGTTTTTAAGTTCATCAATAGATAAATCATAACCAGCTAAATGCAGCATAGCATATAACAATGCACTGCCATGTCCTGGAGAAAGGATAAAACGATCACGATTAAACCAATTCGGATCCGCTGGATTATAGTTCATGAAACGATCCCATATAGTATACATCAAAGGCGCAGTACCCAAAGGAAACCCTGGATGTCCGGATTTAGCTTTTTCTACTTGGTCTGCTGCCAAAAAGCGAAGAGTATTTACACAAGCCTGATCAATTTTCTGCATTGAGAAAACCTCCAATTATTTCAATTTATCTACAATCATTATATCATGTTTCTAAATATTGTCTATACTTTTGCGTTTTAAATGTATACTATATATTATTTTATATTTCAGAGTCCAACAATCTGGATACCTGTACCTGTAATTCATCAGCAATTTTAAAAATTAAATCCAAACTCGGATGTACACTGCCATGCTCAATTTTACTTAAATATTGCGGTGTTATTCCAATTTGTTCTGCCAAAGTGGTTTGTCCTAAAGCTTTAAGTGTTCTAAAATATTTAATCTTACTTCCAAGTTGTACATATTTTTCACAATACATCCCATTCACTCCTTTTTACATAATACAATTACAGCATACTGCTTTTGTAGCATAACTTCATGTAAAAAAAACTACGCAAACTATTATAACACGTTTGTCCCCCCCTACAACACATGCGATTATAATTAAAATATTTCAGTGTATATGTACATTATAAAAAACAGGATAGTCAATTAATGACTATCCTGTACAGAATATAAAAAATTATTATTTTGTTTATCAGCTTTAAGTAAACGGTAATTCCACTCTATTAATAACTTCTATTTTATCCCCCTGACTTTGCAGCCATATATCAATACCCTTACCAAATACTTCTGCTTCTATAAGTACACCTTTTTCATCTTCCTTAATGACCTTAGCTGTTGGCAAACGATCTAAGACATATTCAAAAGAAGTGCCCTTAAAATAAAAACGTATCCGCTGCAATCTTCCGCCATACATAAACTGTATACGTTTGCGGAATTCTCCTTCCTTAAAGCGTTTGGCATAAGGTACTGAAAAATGCTTATCAGTTATTTTAAAAGACTCTATTCTATCTATGCGATAAATAGTAGGAAAAGGATCATTTTCTATTTTTAATTTCACATCATCCATATCTTTTGGGACGATAAAAGCTATCAAATAAAAATAAAACTCTGAAAACATAATTCCCACAGGCTTCAAAGATCTTTTTACCTGCAGTCCATCCGCACGGCGATAAACGAGAACCGTCATTAACTGTTTTCTTACTGCACCACTAAGTTCCCACATTTTTTTTAGAAATATATCTTTATGCATCGGTTCAGCATAAAGCAGTTTCTCACTAGCTATCAAATCGCTTACCCATTGCTGCTCCGCTTTCGGGATACAGCAATCAATAAGTTTATCAATTATTGGGTAAAGCTCTTCTTTAGTAAAAGCTCTGCTTTCGAGTAAAATTTTTAATGTTGCAAATACTTCTTCGTTTGATAATAGATTACGAGAAGGCGGTACCAAATGATAAGCACCTAAACGTTTATTATAAACTAGTTCCTGAATAATACCATTTGATTCATTTTGGTCATGAAAAAAAGACCGCAAATCTTCTATATCACGCTGAATAGAACGCAGAGAGCAGCCAAACCTTATAGCTTCCTCTTTTTTATACAACATTTTTCCGTCTACCAAACGTGAATACATATACAATAAGCGATCTTTCGCAATACGTAATTCCGACATTGTCTTACCCTCCCTATAAGGTATTTCAATAATAAGGACAATTTTAATCATTTTCATTATAACATAGCCATCTTAAATAGCAAGCATAACGAATATAATACCTTATATTTTAATAATAGGACAATGATAATTTATGTTTATCTAAATTTTTAATCTGACATACTTATCTGAACCAATTTAGCTATATCAATCTTTAAGCTTTCAGCAATTCTAAACAATAAATCTAAGCTGGGGCGTGCTGATCCATGTTCTATCTTGCTTAAATACTGCGGTGTTATGCCAACTTGTTCAGCAAAACTTCCTTGATCTAGATTTTTTACTGTACGATAATATCTAATTTTAGCACCAATCTGCACATACCTTTCTTCGAACAAAAGATATTCTCCTCTCCAACTCCGTATTTTTATATATTATGTCACAAATAAATCTTGTCTGCTTTCCTTTTTAGTTTAATTGGTTGTTCTAAAAGATTAAGCTTACAATCTTTTTTTACAGAAGTCAGAATAAATAAAAAAGACAAGTACGCCAGCTAACGGCATACTTGCCCATGTTGTCATTTAATCATTAAGGTTTTTTCTTTAATTCATCAAACAATAACGGATTAAGAACACGAATATAAGTTCCCTTCATCCCCAAGGATTTTGTTTCTATAAGACCAGCACTTTCAAATTTACGTAAAGCATTAACAATAACAGAACGAGTAATGCCTACTCTGTCCGCAATTTTTGAAGCTACCAACAAACCTTCCGGTCCTCCAAGTTCACTTAAAATATTGACAATTGCTTCCATTTCAGAATAAGACAAAGTAGAGAAAGCAACTTGAACCATAGCTTTTTTACGTACTTCCTCCGCCACAACAGCCTCACGATCATGCAAAATTTCCACACCTAAAACAGTAGCAGCATACTCTGCTAACAGCAAATCCTCATCAGTAAATTCATTATCATATTTAGCAACTATCAACGTACCAATACGTTCACCTTTTCCATAAATCGGAACAACTGTAGTCATTTTGCCTTTAAACATACATTTAGTATCTGCAATAAAAGAACAATTTTGATTCTGGTGCGGAATATTAGGCAATGTTTCTTTGACATTCATAATAAAACTCAAATAGTCATCCGGAAAAGTATTATCATCCAACACTTTTTCACGCATGATGTCACATTCAAATTCACGTATCAGAGCATAGCCTTTTACAAAACCTTTACTGTCTACAATATAAGTATTAGCTTCAATAACATCACGCAACAATTCTGCAATAGGTTTAAACTCTACCTTATCTCCTTTTTGTAAAAGTCTATTAATTTTTCTTGTTTTCTCTAATAACTCCATTCTTATAGCCCCTCCTGATTTTTATAATTATCTATGCACGTGGGTGGTTTTGTTTATATACTAACGCTATTCGTTCTGTTGTAACATGTGTATAAATTTGAGTTGTTGAAAGATTTGCATGACCCAAAAGCTCCTGAACAGAACGAAGATCTGCTCCATGTTCAAGCAGATGAGTAGCAAATGTATGACGAATAGTATGCGGACTAACATTTTTATGTAAAGCCAAACTGTTTATATACTTGTCCAATATACGGCGAACACTGCGGTCAGTAAGTACAGTACCACGATTGTTTATAAAAATGTAATTATGTTGCTGTTGGTATTTATGCATAAGCTGACTTCGTATTGAATAATAATTAGTCAATACCTGGCAGCAAGTATTTCCAAGCGGCACTATTCGCTCCTTATTGCCCTTACCTAATAGTAATGCATAACGATTTCCTAAATCAACACGATCAATGCTGAGACCTACGAGCTCCGATACACGACAGCCTGTAGCATAAAGAAGCTCCAATACTGCCTGATCACGTATTCCTAAAGGTTTATTTTTGTCGGGGAGCTCAAGCAGTTCACTTATTTCAAATTCATCAAGAAAAATCGGCAGTTTTTTTTCCAACTTTGGTGAACGAACTTTAGACAAAGGACTATATTCAACAATTCCCTCTCTAACAAGATATTTATAAAAAGAACGTAATGCCGAAATCTTACGAGCTACTGTTCTGCGTGCATAATGCTGACTATTAAGTTCGGATAAATATGCACGCACATCCAATGTACTTATCTGTTCCCAAAAAAAAACTTTTCCGATTCGCTTCAGCATAAAATCAGTAAAAGCTTCAATATCCTTATTATAGCTGGCAATAGTATTCTCAGAACAGTTTTTTTCTACTTCAAGATAAGTTAAAAACTTATTAGGATAATTATTCCTATTAACATTCATATTCTAAAATACCTCGCTAGTATATTATCATAAAAATTCATAATAATCAAGCTAATATTACCATTCTTCATAATTTTCTAACATCTATTCCAAATATGCGAAAAACAGTGCTCCTAAAAGCACTGTTTGTGCATTAAAACAGCAGTTAAAAAAATACTTATCACATCTTAGCTTAAACTACTTTAT